>NZ_KV788665.1:0-23188 GCF_001807385.1 Brachybacterium sp. HMSC06H03
CGAGCAGGGCCCGCAGGCGCTCGACGCCCTCGCCCTCCCCCAGCACCCCGACCTCCCGCGCCGCCTCGACCACCGCGGCGGTCCGCGCCGAGCGCCAGAAGGGCTCGGGGGCGCCGTCCTCCCGTGCGGCGACGGGCAGGCGGCCGGTGAGCCCGGCGAGATGGGAGCGGCCCTGCAGCAGCCGCCCCTCGACGACGGTGCCGATCGCGACGCCGACCCCGATCGTGAGGACCGCGAAGGTGCGATAGGCGCGGCCGATCCCGAACCAGTTCAGGCCGTGGATCATGGCGGCGATGTCGTTGTCGACGGTGACCGGCAGGGCGAGGCGCGCCTCGAGCCGGTCGGCGAGGTCGACGGGGTGCTCCCAGCCGAGGATCCAGGAGGAGTCCACACGGCGCCGGTCGGCGACACGGCCGCCGATGCTGACGCCCACCCCGGCGACGTGCGGATGCGCGCCGGCGAGGGCGAGGACCGGGTCTACCACCGCGTCCGCGACCGCCTCGGCGGAGGTGTCCGGCAGCGGCATCACGAGCTCCTCGAGAGCGTTGCCGCGCGCGGTGGTGACCACGGCGTGGACCTCGTCGGCCGTGACCTTGACCCCGAGGAACCGGGGACCGTGGTTCTCCTCGATGTCCAGCGGCTGCTGGGGACGGCCCTTGGCGAGCGCCACGGTGTCCAGCGGGCGGAGGTGGCCGGCCTCGAGCAGATCGCGGGTCACGCGCGTGACCGTCGGCGCGGACAGGCCGAGGCGCTCGGTGAGATCGCGGCGGGAGCGGGGGCCGAAGCGCAGCAGGTCCCGGTACACGGCCCGGGCGCTGGTGCCGCCGAGGTCGGGCACCGCCGTGACGTGCCCCGCGACGTGCTCCGCGTACTCGCGCTGCTCCCCGTGCATCCCGCGAGTCTAGCTGCGGGAGCAGGTCGCACCCTCCCGGCCCGATCTGCGATGCTTTCGTCGACAGCTGCGCCCGGCCGCCGCAGGAGGCGGCCGGCTCCACGACGCCCGAGGGGGAACACCTATGAGCGAGTCCGCGAGCGCCGGCACCGACCGTTCCGAGGTCACGATCTACACCGCCTACGAGATCGACTTCATGCTCGGCCTGCGCGACACCGAGAACGCGCGGATCACGCGCGAGCAGATCGGGCTGCGCAGCGCCCCGGAGCAGGCGCGCGAGTTCGTCACGGCCGCGGTCACCTCGGGGCTGCGCGCCCGCGGGAAGGTGGAGCGCTCCGCGGACGGCCAGTGGCTGCTGGGCGAGGAGGGCCAGGTCATCGCCGGCGCCCTGACGGCGGCGGACCGCTGGCTCGGGATCGCGCTGGCCGAGGGCGAGGCGATGAGGATGGCCTTCATCATCAAGGCGAACGACGCGATCCTCATGCTCACCCAGGACGAGCTGGACTCCTTCGTGGTCTCGGCCCTGCCCGACGCTGCGCACGTGCCCGCCTCGGTCTCCGACATCGTCCTGGCCTTCCTCGAGGACGGCGCCGAGCGCACCGTCTCGCTGCGCCGCACCGAGATCTCCTCCCCCGCCGATCCGGTGCCGCTGATGGTGCACGTCGAGGCCGACGGCTCCTGGCGCCTCGGCCACCTGCCGTTGGACGATCAGGGCGTGCTCACGGTCTCCGAGGTCGCGGCTGCGCAGCTGCCCGAGGTCGTGCGCGTGCTGTGGGAGGACGGCACGAGCGCGGCGCCCGCCGCCTGAACGCGGGCCACGACGTCGTCGGCGACGTCCGCCGGTCGGTCTCAGACCGGTCCGCGGACGCCGTCCGCACGTCGGGCCCTGGGTGCTCAGCGCCGCCCGGGGCCCGCCTGTCGGCGCCGGTGCAGCTCCGTGCGCAGCGCGCGGATGTCCTGCCCGGAGGGCCGAGTGTAGGCCCACACGGGACGGTCGAAGGCGGGCATCACGATCCTGGTGCCGTCCTCGAGGCGCAGCGCGGCGGTGAGCCAGTGCACGGGATGCACCACGCGGGACTCGATCGCCGCGATCCGCTCCCAGGCCACGTCCCGGTGCCGCACCGGGCCGACCACCCGCAGCCCGTCCGCGGAGATCTCTACCCGGGCTCGTGCCGTGCCCAGCGCCACGATCCCGAAGCGGACCCCCAGCAGCCCCAGCAGCAGCGCGAGCGCGCCCAGCGCCCCGACGACCACCAGCAGTCCGAGCCCCGGGGAGCGGCCGTCCGGCACCGTGCCCAGCAGCAGCACCATGCCCAGCACGCTCACCGGTGCCGTGCCCAGCAGCGCGGCCGCGACGACGGCGCGCGCGGCGGTGTCCCGCGTGGCGTGCGCGGGCAGCAGCGCCCGCACCCGTCCCCGGTCGCGGCCCGTGCGGGCCGGATCGAGCGCGGCGACCATCCGCTCGACGGTCGCGCTGCTGCGGGAGTAGTCGGGCAGCGCGGTGCGCGGCCCGGTCTCGGGGCCGAGCCGGCGAGGGATGGTCATGGACCCAGCGTAGGGTGCGGGACATGTCCTCGCACGACTCCTCCGCCCCTCGCTTCCGCCGTCCCGCCTCGATGTATCCCTCGGTCGCCGCGTCGATCCCCGGCGAGCCGGATCCCGCGACCTCGATGGATCTCGCGCACGACTCGGCCCGGGCGCTGCTGGACGGCGTGTTCCACAGCTCCGACCCGGAGGTGGTGCGGCGGGTCGTCGCGGTCGCGGCCGAGGACGGGCTGACGGAGCTGGCGGCGCTGTGGTCGGCCGCGCCCGCCTCGACCCTTCCCGGGGCGCTGTGGCGACTGTACGTGCTGCACACCTGGGTGCAGCGCAGCGGCGACGAGGTCGCCCGACGCTACCGCGCCGGCTCCCGCACCGTCCCCGGGCTGCGCTATCTCACGGGCTTCGCGGAGCCGCCGGAGGTGACGCAGGTGCAGGAGACGATGGACGACATCCTGCGCGGCGCGTTCACCGGCGATCTCGGCCTCGCCCTGCGACGCGCCGGAGCGGTCGCGACGCTGCTCGCCCACGGCACGGCGCACCTGGCGGACGAGGATCCCGGGGAGGAGCGGACCCGGCAGGCGGAGCGGCTGCTGCGCACCGGCGAGGAGCTCACGGAGGCGGGACGGCACGCGGAGGAGGGCCGCCTCGACTGACGCCATGAGGCACGGCCGCCGCACCGTCGGCCGATGCCCGTCGGGCGCTGCGATCTGCACGGACTGAGGTCCTCGCCATACTCCCCGGGGGCGGTGCTTGCACCGTCTCGGGGCCCGTGCTCTACGATGGGCGGGCGCCGGGCCGCGGTTGCCCCGGGCTCCAACATCTGCCGCTTCGAGCGGCCTTCGCGCCGACAGGCGCATCCCGGTCCGGCGCCTCAGCATCACGAGCAGGAGCCCGCGTCCCACCGCACGGACCGCGAGGCGTTCAGGCGCCCACGGCGCGAGGAGGCGACGCGAGGTGGTGCAGTTCTTCTCCCGGCTGTTCCCCGCGCGCACGGAGCGCCCCCTCAGCGATCTCCTCTCCGAGCTCGCTGAGCTGCTCGTCCAGGCGGCCGACACTCATTCGAAGCTGCTGGGGAACGGCTACCGCGAGCGCACCCGCATCGCGCCGACGCTGCACGAGCAGTCCACGGTCGCCGAGGAGCTGTGCCGCCGCATCGCCCAGCGTCTCGCGCACTCGCTGATCACCCCTTACGAGGCGGAGCTGCTCTACGACTTCTCGCTCACGCTCGCCGACGTGGTCGACGCGATGGAGCACACCGCCGAGCTGCTGGTCGTCTCCCAGGTGGGGACGCTGCCCACCCCGCTGCTGGATGCGGCCAAGGGGATCGAGCGCGCCGCGGAGCTCACCGTCGCCGCGTCCTGGAAGCTCAACGACACCCAGGACCTCGGCGACTACTACGTCCAGATCCGCAAGCTCAAGCGTCAGGGCGAGCGGCTCGTGCGGCAGTCCCTCGGCGCTCTGTACAAGCGCGGCGGCTCCACCCAGGAGCTGCTCCCCCTGCACGACGTCTCCGAGTCGATCCGCCACACGATCGCGCTGCAGGAGCGAGCGGCGCGGATCGCGGACCTGCTGCGGATCAAGGACGCCTGAGTGACGCCGCTGCTGCTCGCGCTGGTGGTGGCCCTGGCGCTGGTCGTGGCCTACATGAACGGCTTCCACGACGCCTCCAACGCCATCTCGACCACCATCACGACCCGTGCGCTGAAGGCCTCCTCGGCGCTGTGGGCGGCGGCGATCCTCAACACCCTCGGCGCGCTGCTGGGGATGGCGCTGCTGGTGATGACCGTGCCGTGGGCGGTGCGCCTGCTGGGCCTCGGCCCGATCGTCGAGCAGCTCGCCGCGAGCCCCGACACGCTGGGCGCGGCGCTGCTGGTGCTCATGCTCGGCACCTTCCTCTGGGACCTGCTGACCTGGTGGATGGGGCTGCCGGCCTCGACCTGGCACGCCTTCTTCGGCACCTCCTTCGGCGTCTCCCTCGTGATCGGCACCTCGGCCGCCTGGGACCGGCTGGGGCTGATGCTCGCGGTCTCCGTCGTGGGCCCCGTCATCTCGGCGACGGTCGCGTACCTGCTGATGCAGCTGATCCTGCGCCTGGCCCGGTCCGAGCTGCTCGGACCCGGCCACATCCGGTTCGCGCAGACCTTCTCGGCGAGCACGGTCGCGGCGGGGCACGGCCTGAACGACGCCCGCCTCCCGCTCGCGGTGGTCGTGATCGCGCTGGGCAGCGCCGGGGCGGACCTGTCCGGGACCACGACCACGGTGCTCATGAGCACGGTCGCGGTCGCCGTCGGCGCCGGCACCCTGATGGGCGGGCACCGGATCATCCGCACCCTGGGCCGCCGGCTCACGGACCTCACCGCGGCGCAGGGCCTGGCGGCGGAGTCCTCCGCGGCGCTGACGATGTCGCTGGGGGTGTTCGGGCTCGAGTCCCCGGTCTCCACCAGCCAGGCGCTGGCCTCGAGCGTGGTCGGCGCGGGCGTCGCCCGGGGCCGGCGCACCGTACGCTGGTCGGTCGCGCGGGAGATCCTCCTGATCTGGCTGGTGACCCCGCTGGCCTGCGCGGTCGTCGGGGCCGCCCTGCTCGGGGTCGCGCTCGAGCTGCCCGGTCTCTGAGCGGAGGGCCCGCCCGACCCGCGTGCAGGCGGGACCACTATCCTGGGCGGAGCCGAACCGAGAGGAAGCCGATGTCCGACGGTGAGTCCACCACGCCCGCCCCGAGGAAGCGTCCGAGCTTCGGGCTGCCGGGGCCGACGACGCCCGCTCCGGGCGCGGACCCGCAGCCGGGTGCCCCGGCCCACGACCCCTACGGCCAGGCCCCGCAGCAGGGGCACGGCCAGGCCTCGTACGGGGCCTCCTTCGCCGACGGCCCGCAGACGGGACCGCTGCCGCCCAGCGCCCTCGCCGCCTCGCACACCGGCGGCCCCTCGGCCCCCGGTCCCGGGCGGTCCGGCCGGTCCGGGCGCCGGCGCGGCGTGCTGCCGCTCGTGATCGGCCTGGTGCTCCTGCTGGTCATCGCCCCGGCCGCCACGATCGTCGGGATCGTGTGGTCGCTCGGATCGCTCGTCGGCGATGCGTCCGAGGGGCCGACGCCGATGGAGGCGAGCTCGGCGACGCTCGAGCTGTCCGCCAACGAGATGGTCATCGTCTACGTGCCCGCGGCGGACGCCGCCACGGCCGAGTGCGCCGCGGAGGGCTCCGATCCCGGGGCGGTCACCACGGTGCCGAGCTCGACCGCGACCACCTTCGGCAACGGCGAGGAGTACGTGCAGGTGCTCGGGGTCGCCTCCCTCCAGGACACCACCGCCACGATCTCCTGCACGGGCACCGACGCTCCCGCCCATCTGGGCCCCTACAGCCTGTTCGGGATGATGGCCCCGCTGGTCATCGGTCCGATCATCGGCGTGGTCGCGGGTCTGGCGGGCCTGGTGCTGACGATCGTGGGGATCGTGCTGCTGGTCCGCTCCCGCCGCGCCTGAGGTCCTGCCGACCCGCCGCCGTCTCACTCCCGGCGCTCCTGTGCTGAGGTGCCCTCGAAGGACCTAGAGTGGCGATCAGCCCCAGCTACCGAGGATGGAGTGGTGATCATGCACCCCCGTGCAGGCCAGAAGGCACAGCAGGAGGACCTCGTCGACGTCGACGCGCTCCTCGACTCCTACTACGACCTCCACCCGGATCCCGCGGATCCCGATCAGGCGGTCTCCTTCGGCACCTCCGGGCACCGCGGCTCCTCGCTGGACGTCGCGTTCAACGAGGACCACATCGCCGCGACCACGCAGGCGATCGCCGAGTACCGGGCGGCGCAGGGCATCCGCGGCCCGCTGTTCATCGGCCGGGACACCCACGCCCTCTCGCGCCCCGCCTTCGACACGGCGCTCGAGGTCCTCGCGGGCAACGACGTGGCCGCCCAGGTCGACGCGCTCGACGGTTACACCCCCACCCCGGCGGTCTCGCACGCGATCCTGGTCCACAACCGAGGCCGGGCGGCGAACGATCCCGGCCGGGCCGACGGCATCGTCGTCACCCCGAGCCACAACCCGCCGCGCGACGGCGGCTTCAAGTACAACCCGCCCCACGGCGGTCCCGCGGACACCGAGGCGACCTCGTGGATCGCCGACCGCGCGAACGAGCTGCTGCGCGACGGACTCAAGGGCGTGCGCCGGCACGGACGGCAGAAGGCCCTGCAGGACGCCGCTCGCTACGACTACCTGCGCACCTATGTGCAGGACCTCCCGAGCGTCGTCGACATCGAGGCGATCCGCCGGGCGGGCGTGCGCATCGGCGCGGATCCGCTGGGCGGCGCGGCGGTGGACTACTGGGCCGAGATCGGCGAGATGCACGACCTCGACCTCACCGTCGTCAACCCCGCGGTCGACCCGCAGTGGTCCTTCATGACCCTGGACCGCGACGGGAAGATCCGCATGGACTGCTCGAGCCCGTGGGCGATGGCGTCGCTGCTGGAGAAGCGCGACGAGTACGACATCGCCACCGGCAACGACGCGGATGCGGACCGCCACGGGATCGTCACCCCGGACGGCGGCCTGATGAACCCCAACCACTACCTGGCCACGGCCATCACCTACCTGTTCGGGCACCGCCCGGACTGGCCGGCGGGCGCGAAGGTCGGCAAGACGGTGGTCTCCTCGAGCCTCATCGACCGTGTCGTGGCAGACCTCGGCCGGGAGCTGTTCGAGGTGCCGGTGGGCTTCAAGTGGTTCGTGCCGGGCCTGATCGACTCCTCGGTCGGCTTCGGCGGCGAGGAGAGCGCGGGCGCCTCGTTCCTGCGCCGAGACGGCTCGGTGTGGACCACCGACAAGGACGGCATCATCCTCGCGCTGCTGGCCTCGGAGATCCTCGCGGTGACCGGGCGCTCCCCCAGCACCCTGCACGCGGAGCTCGTGGAGAGGTTCGGCAGCAGCGCCTACTCCCGCACCGACGCCCCGGCGGACCGCGAGGCCAAGGCGAAGCTCAAGGCGCTCAGCCCCGCGCAGGTGACCGCGACGGAGCTCGCGGGCGAGCCGATCGTCTCGGCGATCACGGAGGCCCCCTCCGGCGGCGCGATCGGCGGGCTGAAGGTGTCCACCGAGTCCGCCTGGTTCGCGGCGCGCCCCTCGGGCACCGAGGACATCTACAAGATCTACGCCGAGTCCTTCAAGGGCGAGGAGCACCTCGCCGAGGTGCAGCAGGCCGCGAAGGACCTCGTGGACGGGGCGCTCGCGGACTGAGCGCAGGGGCGGACTGAGCGCAGAGGTGGACCCGACGGTCCGTGCGGCGCCGCGGGAGCGGCTGTCCGCTCCCCGGCCCTGGTGCGCTCGCCGCGAACGCACCGCTCCTGGCCGACCGTCCCTCCACTTCCTGATCCTCGGCCCCGCCCCCTCCACCGCCCGATGTTGTCGGCGGACGGCGCGACGCTCTCGCGCCGTCCGTCGACGCGCGCTGAGGCTTTCGAACACCCGGCGCTGACCTGCAGGTCCGTAACGTTTCCGCAACGACCCGAGCCTCCGTGCGGCAAAGGAATGGTCAAGCGCTCCCCAATTTGTGGTATGTCACCCGGCGGTGGCGCCGTCCACACGCCCCTTGCGCGACCCAAGGAGCCCGTGAACCATGGGATGGGTAGGTAAAGGATCCGTAGGGTAGTGTGCTCCGTCGGACCCGCCGGTAAGCACACCGACCGCAGCGCTCACGCGCGGAGAGAACGACGGAGAGGGGGCAGGACATGCGACTGCGGACACGCGTCTGCGCGGCCTCTGCCGCCCTCGCACTGACCGCTCTCCCCTTCGCCACCACCAGTGCTCTCGCCGAGGGGACCGGCGATGCCTCCGAGAGTACGGCCGTCGCCTCCGCAGACGAGGATGACGATCCCGCGACGGGCACCGTGGACGGGACGATCACGCCCGGGGCCACCACCACGCTCACCACCCCCTCCGAGACTCCCGAGAACGTCGCCGCCCCCGAGGGTGGCGAGCCCTCTGGGCAGGACGTGGACCCGGAGACCCCGGCGGAGGACGCCCCGGACGTCGAGGCGGACGACGTCCCGCGCACCGACGAGGTCCCCGAGGAGCCCGAGCAGCCGCCCGAGGAGTCCGAGCAGCCACCGGTGGAGCCCGAGGCCGAGGAGCCCGAGCTCTCGGAGGGCAACCAGTCCGAGGGCCCCACGGCCTCGAGCCCTCCCGCCTCTGCCACGGGGGGCGGGACGCCCACGACGACGAAGCCCGAAACGACGGAATCCGAGGCACCCACGAACACCGGCGGCACGGACGGCACCACCGAGACGCCCACGGATGACTCCACCGAGACGGAGACGGCCCCTGACGACTCCGCCACCTGCGACGGCGACGCCGTCGACGACCCCGAGGAAGACGGTTCCGAGAAGGAGCCCGTGCGCACTGTCAAGGGCGCTCTGGTCCCCCGCCCGATCGCGCAGCAGAGCACGGCGGCCAAGCCCCGGAAGTCCCAGAGCCCGACCCCTAGCGACGACAACGACGGCGACGCCTCGGACTGCCCCTGCAACTGCCCCACCGATTCCGGGGGCGACGGCTCGGACGATTCCACCGACGGCGAGGAGTCGGACGACGAGTCGGACACGTCGACCGGCGAGGAGACCACGGACGAGGGCGATGACACCTCGACCGGCGGAGGCAGCGGCGAGAAGACCGACAACGGGAAGACCACCCCCGCGCCGGACCAGGGAGCCACTCCGACCGCGAGCCCCTCGGCCACTCCGGAGATGTCCGAGCCGTCGACGCCCGCGCAGCCGGCCCCCGAGCCCGAGCGACGCGCACAGCCGCTCCCGGCTCCCCCGCCGAGCGAGGACCCCGAGCCCACCGCGGAGCCGGCCCCCGAGCCGGCCCCAGAGACCCCTTCCGAGACCCCGGTCGAGGAGCCCGAGACGACCGCCGAGTCGAGCACCACCGAGGAGACCGAGGTCGCCGGCGTCGGCACCGAGGAGCCCAGCACTCCGGCGCCGCAGGCCGCGCAGCCCACGTCGTCCGGCGACGGCGGCCCGGTGGTGCGCCTGTTCAACGCGATCTCCGACGACTCGAACACGGCCTTCGGCCAGATGCGTCAGGTCCTGATCGCCGCGCTCGCGATCGGCTTCCTCACCACGGCCGGCTTCGTCGGCGCGACCTGGCACTCGCGCCGCAGCAACCACCGCCGCTGACCCGTCGGCCCACGGCCGGACAGGCGCGCCGCCGCTGAGCAGACGCTCCCGGCGGTGGGCGGGGTCCACCGCTCAGCGCCGGGCGAGCAGCTCGCGCACGTGCTCCAGGATCCCCGGCACGGCGCGCTCCATGTCCTTCACGGTGCGGTCGAAGGCCGCCTGCCCCTCGTACCAGGGGTCCTCGACCACGAGCTCGGTCTCCGCGAGCCCCTCCGCCCCCGGCTCGAAGGCGCGCCACATCGCGATCAGCGGCGGTGTCGCCCCCTCGGGGGCCTGATCGGCCATGCGACGCATCGTCTGGGCGTGCTCGGGCGTCATCGCCAGCACGAGATCCCAGGCCATCAGCTCGGTGAGGTGGATTGTGCGGGCGGTGTGCTCGAAGGGACGCGGATAGCCGGCGCGCTCCAGCGAGAGCTCGATCCGGTCGTCCATCGGCATCCCCTCGACCTCCCAGGTGGTCCCGGCCGAGCCCACCTCGACCTCTGAGTCGAGGCCCTCGAGCTCGAGGGCGCGGCGCAGCACCACCGCGGCCGCTGGGGAGCGGCAGACATTGCCGGTGCACACGGTGAGGAGTCGGAGGGGCTTCATCCCCCCATTGTGTCAACCTCCAGGCGGTGGGAGCGTGGAACCGCCGATCGCCGTACACTGTGAGGCGGAGTGCATGCGGTTCTCGGGTCAGCACGAGAGCATGATCGCCAGGGCATCACGCCCGTGACCACGCCACCACGGCTCAGGAGGACACCGATGGCCGAAATCATCCGCGCCCACGACGAGGACTGGTCGCTCGTGCGGGAGATCCGACTCCGTTCGCTCAGCACGGACCCCAGCGCCTTCGGGCAGAGCTGGGAGAAGGAGTCCACCTACGAGGACTCCGTCTGGGAGCAGCGCGTCTCGGACGCCGCCTGGTTCCTCGCGGTCGAAGGTGATCAGCCGGTCGCGGTTGTCGCCGTACGCCAGGAGGATGACTCCCCCGCCAACGAGCGGGAGCTGCAGGCCATGTGGGTCACCCCGGGATCGCGCCACTCCGGCATCGCCGGTCGCCTCGCGGAGGCCGTGTTCGAGTGGGCCCGCGAGGACGGCGCCGACACGATCACCCTCTACGTCGGCCCCGAGAACACCGGCGCCCGCGCCCTCTACGAGAGCCTCGGCTTCTCCGACAGCGGCGAGCGCTGGCAGATCGTCGAGGACGATCCCGACGGCGCCTGGCTGAAGATGACCCGCGGCCTCTGAGGCCCGTGCGCGTCCCCGCACCCCTCTCCTCCACCCGCTCCGTGCTGCGTCACGACGCCGCCGGGGCGGGCTCCGATCGTCCCCACTGGGCGGCGCGCGCAGAGGACGTGAAGAACCGCCTCGTCGGCAGCACCCTGCGCCGTCTGCACTGGGACCTGCGCCTGCAGCCCTTCCACGGATACGGCTCGGCGACGCAGGCACGGGTCCTGGCGAAGGTCCTGTACGCCTCCCCCCGCACCTCCGCGGACTTCCACGACCAGCCCGTCCACGACATGCGGACCGTCGCGGTGCGCGGCTGGCGGAACTTCACCAGCCAGGTCGCGCCGCACCGCACCGTCCACATCCGCCTCGGCGGCGAGGAGTTCACGGTGCGGGCGGACCGCTCCGGCATCGTCGACGCGACCCTCGAGGTGTCCCTGAGCCCCGGCGTGCACCAGGCGGTGCTGTGGACGGTCCCCGGCAACGAGGTCACGGCCGACGTCACGATCGTCCCGCCCGAGGCGCGCGTGGGCATGGTCAGCGACATCGACGACACCGTGATGGTCACCTGGCTGCCCCGTCCCCTGCTGGCCTTCTGGAACGCCTTCGTGGTCCATCAGTCCTCCCGCCAGGTCGTCCCCGGGATGCCGATGCTGTACCAGCGCCTGGCGCGGGAGCACCCGCACATGCCGGTGTTCTACCTGTCCACGGGCGCGTGGAACGTGTTCCCCGTGCTCAAGCGCTTCCTCTACCGCAACGGCTATCCGGACGGGCCGCTGCTGCTGACGGACTGGGGCCCCACCCACACCGGCTTCTTCCGCTCCGGCCCCAAGCACAAGACGCGCTCGCTCGAGCGCCTCGCCGCCGCGTACCCGGACGTCCGCTGGATCCTGGTCGGCGACGACGGCCAGCACGACCCCTCGCTCTACGCCGCCTTCGCCGAGCGGCACCCGGAGCTCGTCGAGTCGATCCTGATCCGCCAGCTCACCGAGCCCGAGCAGCTCCTCGCCCACGGCACCCTGCGCCCGCTGGTCGGCTCCAGCCCCGGCGGCCGGGGACCGCTCGCCCTCGCCGCCCCGAACGGCCACGGTCTGCTCGCCGCCCTGCAGCGACACGGGAGGATGGCCCGATGATTTCCCTGCGACCCGCCGCCGGGACGGACGTCCCCCGGATCGTGGAGCTGGTCCAGGCCGCGTACCGCGGCCAGGGCGGCTGGACCACCGAGGCGCACCTCGTGGACGGCCACCGCACCGACGCAGCGGAGGTCCGCGCGATGCTCGCCGACCCCGCGGTGACGCTGCTGGTCGCGACCGGGGACGGGAACGGCGCGGACGACAGTGGAACGAGCCTCGAGCGCGGAAGCTCCGCCGAGCGCGTGCTCGGATGCTGCTACACCCGCCGCGAGGCGCCCGACGAGCACGGAGCGGTCCGGGCCGAGCTCGGGCTGTTCGCGGTCGACCCCGCCGCGCAGGGCGCGGGGCTCGGCGGACGCCTCCTGGAGGCGCAGGCGGCCTCCCTCGCGGCCGACGGGGTGGACGTGCTGGTGATCCAGGTGCTCCAGTCGCGCCCCGAGCTGCACCGCTGGTACGAGCGCCACGGCTTCACCGGCACCGGGCAGGCCGTGCCCTTCGCGGGCGATGCGGCGCTGCTGAAGGTCGAGGGGCTCGGGATGGACATCATGGAGCGCCCCCTGCCCGTCGATGGCCGGGTCGCCCGCCCCTCCGCCTGAGCCCGGCGCCCGCCCCCCGGAGCACGAAGCAGCGATCGCGAGCACCCGGCCGGTGCGGCGGCCTCCGCACCGCACACCGAAATACGCCTTTCGGTTCGAGGCCACGACCGTCCGACGGCAGACAGGCCCCGCCCCGCCCGACTGACGCGGGGACCCGGCCGACATGACGACGGGGCCGGGCCGGGCGTCTGCCCTTCCCGGCCCCGTCGACTGCCGCGAGGACGCGGCACGGGGATGACGTGCTGCCGGCTCAGCCGGTGTTCTTCAGCCCCGCGGCGACGCCGTTGATGGTGGTCAGCAGCGCGCGCTGCAGCTCGGGCGAGAGCTCCTCGCCCCGCTCCTTCGCCGCGCGGACCCGCTGCAGCATCGCGACCTGCATGTAGGAGATCGGATCCAGGTAGCGGTCGCGCACGGCGAGGGTCCGCTTGAGGATCGGCTGGTTGTCCAGCAGGTTCAGCACGCCGGTGAGGCGCTCGATCTCCGAGACCGCGAGCTCGTACTCCTCGCGGATGCGGTCGAAGAGGTACCAGAGGTTCTCCGGCACCAGCGAGTGCACGTAGTGCGCCGCGATCTGCATGTCCGTCTTCGCCAGCGTCATCTCGACGTTGCTGATGACGGTGCGGAAGAAGTGCCAGGAGCGGTACATCTCGTGCAGGTCCGGCTCGAGGCCGGCCTCGCGGGCGGCCTTCAGGCCGGAGCCGGCGCCGAACCAGCCGGGCACGATCTGGCGCGACTGGGTCCAGCCGAACACCCACGGGATCGCCCGCAGGCCGTCCAGGCCCTTGTCCGAGGTGGTGCGCTTGGAGGGGCGCGAGCCGATGTTCAGGTCGCCGAGCTGCTCCACGGGGGTGGAGGAGACGAAGTACTCGGGCAGGTTCTCGTCGTCCACCAGGGTGCGGTAGCGGGAGAATGCCGCGTCGGAGACGTGCTGCATCACCTCGCCGAAGCGCTCGAGAGTCTTCTCCGGGGTGCGCGGGGCGGTGTGCAGGGCCGAGCCCTCGAGCACCGCGGCGAGCGACAGGTCCAGGTTCTCCCGGGCGAGGGAGGGGAGCATGTACTTGTCGGAGATGACCTCGCCCTGCTCGGTGAACTTGATCTCGCCCTCGAGCACCCCGTAGGGCTGGGCGAGGATCGCGTCGTAGGTCGGGCCGCCGCCGCGGCCGACGGAGCCCCCGCGGCCGTGGAAGAGGCGCAGAGTGACGCCGTGCCGGGCCGCGGTGTCGCGCAGGGCGCGCTGGGCCTGGTGGATCTCCCACTGGCTGGTGATGACTCCGGCGTCCTTGTTGCCGTCGGAATAGCCGAGCATGACCTCCTGGAGGTCGCCGCGCAGGCGCACGATCTCCCGGTAGGAGGGGTCCGAGAGCAGCTGGTCGAGGATCTCGCCGGCATGGCGCAGCTCGGAGACCTCCTCCAGCAGCGGCACGAAGCCGAGGTCGGCGCGCTTCTCCTCGCGACCGGTGAGGTCGAGCAGACCGGCCTCGCGGGCGAGCAGCGCGGCGGCGAGCACGTCGTCGGCGCCGTGGGTCATCGAGATGATGTAGGTCTCGATGACGGAGGTGCCGTACAGGCGGTGCGCGTCGCGGATCTCACGGAACACCCCGTAGGTGGTGCGCGTCGCGTCGTCGAGGATCGACTCGTCCTCGGTGATCGCGGAGCCGACCAGCGGGCGGCGGCTGCCGAGCTCGCGGGAGAGCACGCTGGTGCGCTCGGCGCGGTCGAGCTCGGTGTAGGGACGGTCCAGCTCGCCGACGCGGTCGAAGAGGCGCGCGACGACCTCGTGGTGCTTCTCGGAGTGCTCGCGCACGTCGAGAGCGGCGAGATTCAGACCGGAGGCGGCCAGGACCTGCTGGGCGATGGCGAGCGCCCCGTCGGCGGCACGGCGACCTCCGTGGCGGCGCAGCGCCTCGCGCAGCACCTGGAAGTCGTCCTGCAGCTCCTGCGTGTCGCCGTAGTCGGCGCCGTGGACGTGCGCCTCGCCGGAGCGGATCCGCTCGCGGGTGGCGTTGAGCTTGGAGCGCATCGCGCCGAGCTTGAGCCGGTAGGGCTCCTGGTCGTAGAGCGACTGCTGGGTGCTGTCGACCTCGGAGTCGTGGGAGAGGTCCTCGGCGAGGCTGGCGCGCAGCTCCTCGTCGTCCCCGGTCAGCTCGGAGGAGACCGAGAGCTCGAGGATCAGGTCCGAGATGATCTCCAGCGACACGTCGATCGCGGCCTCGGCCTGCAGCTTCAGCACGTCGCGGGTGACCTCGGCGGTCACGAACGGGTTGCCGTCGCGGTCGCCGCCGATCCAGGAGCCGAAGCGCAGCGGCACCTGGCCGTCGTGCAGGTCGGCGCCGTGGGCGCGCAGCTCCTCGCGCAGGTCGTCGAGCATCTCCGGCATGGTCTGGCGGAAGATCTGGCGCAGGTAGTAGAGGGCGTTGCGGGCCTCGTCCTGCGGGGTGGGACGGGAGCGGCGCAGCTCGTCGGTCTGCCAGAGCGTCTCGATCAGCTCGGCGAGGTCGCGGTCCTGGCGGCGACGCTCCGGGGTGTCCTCCTCGGTCTCCTCGGCGAGGAGGTCCGAGATGCGGCGCAGCTTGGTCAGCACGGCGCGGCGCGAGGCCTCGGTGGGGTGCGCGGTGAACACCAGGCGCACGTCGAGGGAGTCGACGGCCTTCTGCAGGCCCTCGGCGCCGAGCTCCTCGTGGACAGCGCGCACGGTGCGCGGCACCCACGACTCGCTCGAGGGCCGCTCGTCGAGGGCGCGGACGCGGTAGACCTGCTCGGCGGCGTTCGCCAGCAGGAAGTACTGGGTGAAGGCGCGGGTCAGCGCGGTCGCCTGCTCGATGGGCAGGGAGGCGAGGCGGGCCTGGACGTCCTGGGCGCTGGCCTCGGAGTCTGCGGACTTCGCCTCCTTCGTCAGCTTGCGGACCTGCTCGACGAGGTCGAGCATCTCCTGACCGTGCTGGTCGGCGAGGGTGCGGCCGAGCAGGGTCGAGAGGCGGCGGACCGTCGCCCGCAGCGGGGCGTCGATATGGGGGTCGTCGCCGATGACGGGGAACTCGCTCGTCAGGGTCGGGACGGCGATGGCGTCGGAATGTGGCACAGGGCCTCCTGGGGTCGGCACGCCGACGGACGGCCGCCTGCCGACGCGCCGAGGGCGCGCTCAGAGCGACCGCGTCGGCGCGGAACGAACGGGCACAGACTACAGGCGCTCGCAGCGGAGCCGTCCCGTTCCTCACTGGGCGGACACGAGCCGACGGGCCGGCGCGGCGGAGGACGGGGCGTCCGGCGAGGGCGGACGGGACGAGGACGGAGTCGGCCGGCAGGCGCCTCCCCCGGCGGCCGCACCTGCTCAGAGCACCGCGCGGAGGAAGTCGCGGGTGCGCTGGTGCGCGGGCTCGGAGAAGATCTGCGCAGGTGGACCCTCCTCCACGATCGAGCCCTGGTCGAACATCATCACGCGATCGGAGACGTCGCGGGCGAACTGCATCTCGTGGGTGACGATGAGCATCGAGATGTCGGTCTCCGCGGCGATGTCCTTCAGCACCGCGAGCACCTCCCCCACCAGCTCGGGATCCAGCGCCGAGGTCACCTCGTCCAGCAGCAGGATCTCGGGGTCCATCGCGAGGGCGCGCGCGATCGCGACGCGCTGCTGCTGGCCGCCGGAGAGCTGCGAGGGCTTCATGTCCCGCTTCTCACCCATCCCCACCTTCGCCAGCAGCCCCTCGGCCTTCGAGACCGCGTCGGCCCGGGAGAGGCCCTTCACGTGGATCGGCGCCTCGACGATGTTCTCCAGCACCGTCATGTTCGGGAAGAGGTTGAAGTGCTGGAACACCATCCCGATGTCCGTGGTGGTGCGGCGCCGGCGCTTGTCCGGGATGCGCACCCGCTTCCCTCCCTTCTCCTCGTACTGCAGCGGCACGCCGCCGACGTGGATGTACCCGCCGGTGAGCTCCTCGAGGGTCATCACCAGGCGAAGGATCGTGGTCTTGCCCGAGCCCGAGGGGCCGATGAGGGTGACCCGCTCCCCACGGGAGACGGTGAAGTCCAGGCCCTGCAGGACGGTGTTGTCGCCGAACCGCTTGACGACGTCGCGGAACTCGATGTGGGGCGCGCTCCCGGCGGCGGGCGCGGCGGTGTTCTCAGGCAAGCTTCTTCTCCAGTTTCCGGATCAGGAGGGAGGTGGGATAGCTGGCGGCCAGGAAGATCAGGCCCGCGAGCGTGATCGCCTCGGTGTAGCGGAAGTAGGTCGAGCCGTAGTTCTGCGCGACCCGCACCAGCTCGGGGATGTAGATGACCACGAAGAACGGCGTCTCCTTGAACATCGAGATCGCATAGTTGCCGAGCGCCGGCAGGGTGTTGCGGATCGCCTGCGGCACCACGACCGCCCGCCAGGTGCGCAGTCGCGGCAGGGACAGCGCGGTGGCCGCCTCCCATTGGCCCGTCGGCACCGAGTCGATCCCGGCGCGGTACACCTCGGCCATGTAGGTCGTGTAGTGGATGCCGAGCACCCAGATGCCGATGGCGAGGGTCGAGTCGATGTACGGGGAGAGCACGAGGTTCGCGAACACGAGCTGGACCACCAGCGGCGTCATCCGGATGAACTCGACCACCCAGGTGAAGGGCGCGGCGATCGCGGTGGGGGCGGTGCGGCGAATGATCGCGACGGCCAGGCCGAGCACGAGCGCGATGAGGGTGCCGAGCACCGTCGCGATCAGCGTGACCCTGAAGCCCTCGAGCAGGAGCGAGGGCAGGACGGCGGCGGCATGGCTCCAGTCCCACCAGGACGCGGAGGGGTTCATGCCACGGCTCCTTCCTTCGTCGTCGCGCCGGGCGCCTGGAAGAGCGAGCGCCAGGAGTCGGAGAGCGCGGGGCCGCGACCGATCCTGTGCTTCGCCCGGATCTCCAGGCCGTTCATGATGATCACGATGACCCAGGCGATCAGGTAGTACGCGAGCAGCGCGAAGAGATAGGCGAACCAGGTGCCGGTCCTGTCACGGACCTGCTCGACCTGGAAGAAGAGGTCGTACAGCGAGACGACGCTGACGATCGCGCTGCCCTTGAGCAGCTGGATCCAGAGGTTGGACAGGGAGGGCAGCATGAGCGCCCACGCCTGCGGGATCACGATCCGGAACATGCCGCGGGCGGGGCTGAGGCTCAGCGCGCTGATCGCCTCGTACTGGCCCTTGGGCACCGATCCGATCGAGCCGCGCACCACCTCGGCGCCGTACGCGCCGTAGTTCAGCCCCAGCGCGAGCACGCCGATGAGCAGCGGTTCGAGCTGGAAGCCGAAGGGATAGGGCAGCTGCGGCATCACGAACGCCAGCCAGAACAGCTGCACCACCAGCGAGGTGCCGCGGAAGAACTCCACGAAGATGCGCGCGAGAACCCGCACCGCGGCCGGCTTCGCGACCTGCGCGATGCCGAACACGAACGAGATCAGCAGCGCGAGCAGCCCGCCGAGGACGGTCGCGAGCACCGTGGTCCGCAGGCCCTGCAGGATCTGCGGCGAGCGGTCGAGCAGGATCTGCAGGTTCGGCCCGATGTCGTGGAGGAAGCCGATCACGCCGTCCATCGACGCCTCTCCTCTCGCGCCGGGGCGGCGCGGAAGGGTGCGGGGCTCACTGCAGGGAGGAGAGATCGCCCGAGCAGAGGATCTCGGTGGTCATCTCCTCGGGCGGCAGCTCCTCCTCGCCGAAGCCGTACTCGCCGACGATGGAGAGGTACCGCTCGGGGTCGGCGATGATCTCGGCGAGCTTCTCGTTGTAGGCGTCCAGCAGCGAGGTGTCCTCCTGCCGGAACACGGTGCCGCCGGCGCCGACCTGCTTCACGCCGTCGATCTCCTGCACGAAGCTCTCGGTGACCTCGACGTCGTCGACGGTGTTGTCCGCGAGGTAGTTCAGGGAGATGGCGGTCAGGGCGAACGCGTCGGCGTTGCCGGACTTCAGCGCGTCCACGCCGTCCTGCGGCCCGCCCACCTCGATGGCGTCGAGCTCGAGGGCGGCGACGTAGTCGGACTCGACCGCGCCGGCCATGGTCGCGACGGTCAGGCCCGAGTCGACGAAGGAGTCCATGGTCTCGAGCCCCTCGGGGTTGCCCACGGGGACCATCAGGGCGGTCGTGTACTGGAACTCGGGCTCACTGAAGGCGGCCTGCGCACAGCGGTCGGGGAGGATCGACATCCCGGCGCTGACCGCGTCGAACTGGCCGGCGTTCAGGCCCGGGATGAGCGAGCCCCAGTCGGTGAGCTTGCCCTCGACGGTGTCGATGCCGAGCTCGCCGAAGATCTCGCGGTGCAGGGCGACCGTCGCGCCGATGACCTCGCCGCCGTCCTCGAAGCTGTAGGGCGCCTCGCCGGCGAAACCGACGGTGATGGTGCCGGCCTCCTGCAGGCGGCTGAGCAGGCCCCCGCCGCCGCCGTCGCCGCCACCACCTCCGGTGCTGGTGCGGCTGCAGGCGGCGAGCCCGCCGCCCAGGGCCGCGGCGGAGAGCACCAGGCCCGTGCCGCGGAAGAAGGTTCGTCGGTCGTGCGCGCTGCGCTGCGTGCTGCGGCCCTTGTGCATGGGGTCCCTCTCGCCGGGAGATCGTTGCCGCGCACGCTCGTCGTGTCGGACAATCGGATCTCTGGATATCGGATTCCTGGTCACCGTACCGGCGGATCGACAGGCGTCCACGATTCGCCGACCATTCGTGATGGTGTCGTGATCCACCCGTGTCGCCCGCGACTGTGACGGCGATGACTCCTCCCGGGCGTGCGCCGGGCCGGGGCGGGAGCGGATGATGGTGTCCTCGCACGCCCCCAGGCGGCGCACCGACTCAGGAGGACCCATGCCCCCTCGTCAGGACTCCGTCCGGCTGCCGATGATGCAGCCGATCCGCCGTCCTTCGATCATCGACCAGGCCGAGCTCGAGCTGCGCAATGCCATCTTCGTCGGCGACCTCCGCCCCGGGGACACGATCCCCGAGGTCCAGGTCTCCAAGCAGATGGGCATCTCCCGCTCCTCGCTGCGCGAGGCGTGCCAGCGCCTGGTGCGTGACGGGCTGCTCACGCAGATCCCGGGCCGTGGCCTGTTCGTGACGACGATGGACGCGGGCACCCTGTCGGACTTCATCGACTACCGCCTCGGCATCGAGATGCAGGCGGCGACCAACGTCGCCGAGCACGTGGCCGCGCTGCGCGCCGACGGCGACGAGGAGCAGATCCCGGCGCTGCTGTTCCCGCTGCGGGAGTGCGTGGAGCGGACCCGTCGCGCGCTCGCGGCGGGCGAGGTGATCGAGGCGGGCAACGCCGACCTCGACCTCCATCAGCGCCTCGCGGAGATCTCCCGCAACCGCTTCCTGGTCACAGCGATGAACACGATAGTGATCCTCACCCGCATGGGCACCTTCTCCGATCCGCGCGGCTACGGAGTCCGCGCGGACCTCACCGACACCCATGAGCAGCTCGTCGCCGCGCTCGAGGCGGGCGACGCCTCCACCGCGCGCAAGCTCCTGCGCGAGTCGCTGCGGGCGCTCGCGGCACGGCTGCGCGGGGACGTGGAGGAGCAGGACCTGGTGCGCGACCCGGACCTGCTGGAGTCCGACGGGCCGGAGTGGACCACCCTGGAGGGCGAGTCGCCGGCCCTGTGAGGGCCGGACACGAGAAGGGCCCCTCCCGGCGAGATCATCGCTGGTGAGGGGCCTTTTCGGCGGAGACGAGAGGATTTGAACCTCCGAGGCGATTGTAGTCGCCTACTCCCTTAGCAGGGGAGCGCATTCGGCCGCTCTGCCACGTCTCCTGGCGCCGCGGTGTCGCGGCACGCCGAGCCAGCATACGGGAGCGAACGGGGTGCGCCAAAGCGAGGCGGAGCGGTTCGCGTCACACCTCTCCCCGCCCGCCCGCGGCTCAGAGGCCGAGCTTCTCCTGCAGCAGCGCGATGTGCTTCGGGGTGCCGACGCGGTACTTCACGAAGGTGAGGACGCCCGCCTCGTCGATCGCGAAGGTCGAGCGGATCGTGCCCTGGACGATCTTCCCGTACATGTTCTTCTCGCCCCAGGCGCCGTAGGCGGTCATCACCTCGTGGGACTCGTCGGAGGCGAGGGTGAAGGGCAGGTCCTGCTCGGCGACGAAGCGGTCGAGCTCGGGGACCGGATCGGGCGAGATCCCGATGACGCGGTAGCCGGCGTCGAGGAACATCCGGTGGTTGTCGCGCAGGTCGCAGGCCTGTTTGGTGCACAGCGAGGTGTTCGCGGCGGGGTAGAACCACAGCAGCGCCGGCGCGCCGCGGAGGTCCTCGAGGGTGATCCTGCCGCCGCCTGCGATGGGCAGGTCGAGGGCGGGGGCGGCATCGCCGACGGCGAGCTTCACGGGGGCGGGCGACATGATCCTCCGAAACGGGTCAGGGGCGGGGCAGGACGTCCAGCCTAGCGACGGCGCAGACGGCGGCCCAGATAGGTCTCGCGGAAGCGCCGCTCGGCGTGGCGGTCCCCGAGCAGGAGCAGCTGCACCTCGGAGGAGGCGGGTATCGACTCGACGTCGTAGCCGAGGGTGCCGTCCGCCTCGAGCACCGCGACGATGTCGCAGCCGGTGCGGCGGTGCACCTCGTCGTCCCGGAGGGGACGGCGCATGAGGGAGGCCGGGCAGGGGGCGAGGAACAGCTCGTTGCCCTCGGCCAGCAGCACGCGTTGGCTGAAGCCGGCGTGGTTCCACAGGTCGGTGGCGCCGATGGTGGCGTAGGAGAGCACCCCGTCGGCCCCGGCCCGGTAGAGGGTGGCGACGTTGCGCTCGTAGGTGGCGCGGGAGACGATCTGCAGCTCGGGCCGCAGGCGCCGGCAGAACAGGGTGAGGTAGACGTTCAGGTCGTCGTCGCGCGGGGTGACCAGCACGGCGGAGGCGTGCTCGAGGCCGGCGCGGCGCAGGATCCGCTGGTCGGCGGCGTCCCCGTGCACCACGGCGTAGCTCGCGGTCCCCTCGAGCACCGAGTAGGAGTTCTCGACCCGCCCCGGTGCGATCTCGACGATCGTGTTCGGGACGCCCCCGTCGCTGAGCGCCCGGGAGGCGGCGCGGCCCACGCGCCCGCCGCCGACGATCACGACCGGCTGCTCCTCGGAGACCTCGCCGCACTGGAACCGGCGGTCGTACTGGGCGAGGTCCTCGGCGGTGCCCGCCAGGACCAGCACGGTCCCGTCGGTGATCCGCAGGTCCGGGGTCATCGCGCGCAGTCGGCCCTTGCGCAGCACGGCGAGGATCTGCACCCGGGAGCGCTGCATCTCGACGGCCTCGCCGAGGAACTTCCCCACCAGCTCGGTGCCGCGCGCCGCGGCCTCGGCGATGATCGTGTCGCCGATGGTGCCGATCGCGTGGACGCGGCCGGTGGAGCCGAGCACGCGGGAGGCCATCTCGCGGCCGAGGACCTGCCCGAGCTCGAGCACGTGGTCGGCGCCGGCGAGGTTCAGCACGTCCACCGAGGCGGGCTTCGAGGCGGTCACGGCCACGGGCACGGTGGCGGCGGCCTGGCGCACCGTGAAGGCGACGTTGGTGTTGGCGTGGTCGGAGAGGGTGGAGATCACCAGCCGCGCCCGTGCCGCGCCCGCGTTGCGATAGGTGAACGCGGAGTCGAGAGGACCGACCACGACCTGCCGGCCCTGGTCGTGCAGCTCCCCCGCCTTCACGGCGTCCTCCAGCAGCATCACGGCGGGGATGCCGGAGCGCTCGGCGCGGGCGGCGAAGGCCTGGGTGACGGCGTCGGAGCCGACCAGCAGCACGTGGTCGCTGACCCCCGGGGCGACCTTGCGCGGGGTGCGGGTGGCGCGTCGATGGTCCAGCCACGGCGTGACCAGGTACTGGATGACGAAGAAGGGCAGCAGCACGAGCATGTAGACCACGCCGCTGAGCAGCACCCAGAGGGAGAACAGGCGCCCCGCGTCGTCGTCGAAGGTGATGTCGCCGTAGCCGAGCGTGGACATCGTGGTGATGGTCCAGTAGATCGCGCTCGGCCAGGAGTGCTCGTCGCCCTCGAGGTGCATGAGCAGCTTGAAGCCCGCGGCATGGGCGATGACCATCGCCGCTCCGACGCCGAGGATCACGAACCCCGCCTTGGAGCGTCGGCCGACGAGCGGATGCCGCTCCGCACGTCGGCGCTCGCGCGCCGTCTGGCCCATGGCTGCCCCCGCTCTCCGGTCGGTGTCCCGCGGCCGCGCGGTCGCGGCCGCTCGAATCGTAGGCCCAAGGCGGGCTGAGGACGACCCCTCTCCCGATGCCTGAGCCGAGCCTCACCTCGTCCGCGCACCGCCCAGCAGCCGCGCTCCCTCCTCGCGGCGCCTGCCCTCGAGGCCGTCGACGTAGTCGGCCGGGCCCATCGAGGTGGCGTGGGTCGTGATGTCCTTCGCGCTCTTCCCGGTCGCACCCTGGGTGACGGTGGCGCGGCGGCGGTCCGGCGCAGGCGGGTACGTCATCCCCTCGCCGTGCTCGAGCAGCAGCGCCTGCAGCCGCATGCCCGAGGCGGGACCCACCCCGAGCAGCTCGGCGAGCTCCGCCCAGTCCCGACCGACGAGCTGGTCGACGGTGGTGATCCCCTGCTCGGCGAGGGCGCGGGCAGCGGGGGCGCCGACGCCGGGGACGTCGCCGATGGGTGTGCTCGGTGCGCTCATGGCAGGGAGTATGACCGAGCCCCGCGGCCGACGGGAAGGCGTCGGCCGCGGG
>NZ_KV788666.1:0-5773 GCF_001807385.1 Brachybacterium sp. HMSC06H03
CGGTGCTCTCCCGGGCGATCTGGCGGGGCCGGTGAGGCGGCGCCACCAGGGGCGACGGCGCAGCGCGGTGCGCAGCTGCTCGGCATCGACCCGGTAGCGGGCGTGGACCTTCCCGTCCACGATGATCACCGGCACGTCGTGGTCCCAGTCCTCGCGCAGGCGCGCGTCGGCGTCGATGTCCCGCACCTCGACGGCGGTGCCGGCGCGATCGGCCTCGGCCCGCACCACCGGCAGCGCGTCGTCGCACAGATGGCAGCCCTCCCGCGTGAGGTACAGGATGCGGGCGTCGGGATCGCTGGGGGAGGGGACGTGCTGCGAGGTCATGGGCGGCACCATATCGGGCGGAGGAGCGGACGGATGACGGGGACGACGACGGGCCGCCCGCATGCAGCGGACGGCCCGTGGGACCGGGCGGCGCGGGGCGCCCCCGAGAGGGGGAGATCAGGCCGCGGTCGGGGCGGTGAACTCGGCCTCGATGGAGATCTTCACGGAGTCGGCGACCAGCACGCCACCGGCCTCGAGGGCGGCATTCCAGGTGAGGCCGAACTCCTTGCGGGAGATGGTGGTCTCGCCGGTGAAGCCCGCGCGGTAGACGCCGAAGGGATCGGTCGCGGCTCCCTCGTAGGCGAAGTCGAGCTCGACCGGCTTGGTGATGCCGTTGATGGTCAGCTCGCCGTGGAGGGTGTCGCCCTTGAGCTCGGTGGAGCGGAAGGTGATCGTCGGGTTGTTCTCGACGTCGAAGAAGTCGGCGCTCTTGAGGTGCGCGTCGCGGTCCGGGTTGGAGGTGGAGACCGACTCGGTCTTCAGGGTCGCGGTGAAGGCCAGGTCCTCGCCGCCCTCGGCGACGACGAGCTCGCCCTCGACATCGGTGAACTGGCCGCGGGCCTTCGAGATGCCGGCGTGGCGCACGGTGAACGCCGCGGAGGTGTGGGCGGGGTCGAGGGTCCAGGTGCCGGGGGTGAGGTCGCTCATGAGATGTCTCCTTCTGATGGTGGTCCGGTGGTGACGGGCGATGGTCGGGCTGTTCCGCACCATGTTGCTTGAAAGCTAAACTAGAATGGGGGATGATGGCAAGAGGATGAGTCCCCGGAAAGAGGAAACGTGATGCATGACACGACGTCAAGCGAGGAGCAGGCGGTCGCGGCGGCTTCGGTGAGCCCCGCGGTCGATGGCGCGCAGGACGAGGCGGACCGTGCCTCGACGCCCGAGGAGCTGTGGCTGACGGCGAAGGAGCAGGAGGCGTGGCGCACCTTCCTCTACGCCACCACCCTGCTCACCGACCGGTTCGGCGAGGCGCTGCAGTCCGACCCCGAGATCGGCCTGGCGCTGGGGGAGTACGAGATCCTGGTGCGCCTGAACGAGGCCGAGGGCGGGTTCCTGCGCATGTCCGAGCTGGCCGACAAGGTCGTCCACTCCCGCTCCCGCCTCACCCACACCATCACCCGCATGGAGAAGCGGGGCCTCGTCGAGCGCGTGCGCTGCTCCTCCGACGGTCGCGGTCGACAGGCCCAGCTGACCGCCGAGGGTCAGGCCCTCCTCGAGCGCGCCGCGCCCACGCACGTGCGCTCCGTCCGCGATCTCCTGCTGGACGTCATCGGCCACGACGACCTGCTCGAGCTCGGCAGGATCCTCGGCCGGACCATCGCGGAGGACGCCCCGATCGCCGTCGGATGTCCGGCACCTCACGAGGACGCCCCGGCTCGGAGCTGATCCGGAGGTGGGGTTGGTACCGTGAGGCGGCTCGCGAGAGCCTGCGACAGCGAGAGGGAGCCCCCAGCGATGACCACCACCACGGTGCACCTCGTCCGCCACGGCGAGGTGCACAACCCGGAGCGCATCCTGTATGGGCGCCTGCCCGGATACCGGCTCAGCGTCCGTGGTGAGCAGATGGCGCAGCGCGTCGGCGAGCACCTCGCCGGGGCCGACGTCGCCCTCGTGCGCTCCTCGCCGCTGCTGCGCGCCCAGCAGACCGCCGCCCCGATCGCCGCCGCGCACGACCTCGAGATCTCGACGGACCAGCGCCTCATCGAATCGGGCAACCGCTTCGAGGGCCAGCGCATGGGCCACGGCGACGCGAAGCTCACCGACCCGCGCAACTGGCGCTGGTTCGTCAACCCCTTCCGCCCCTCCTGGGGCGAGCCCTACCGGGAGCAGGTCGCGCGCGTGGTCTCCGCCGTGCACGAGGCCCGCGCCGAGGCCGAGGGCCGCGAGGCCGTGCTGGTGCTGCACCAGCTGCCGATCTGGGTCACCCGGCGCAGCGCGGAGGGCAAGCCCCTGTTCCACGACCCGCGCCGGCGCGAGTGCGGTCTCTGCTCGGTGACGAGCCTGCACTTCGTCGGCCCGCACCTGTCGGACGTCGGCTACGCCGAGCCCGCCGCAGCCCTCTACGACGGCGCCGTCGACGCGACCGGAGGGAAGCTCACATGAGGACCCCGCGCCCCGTCCCGAGCCGGCGCGGACTCCTCCGCGTGGCCGCCGCGGCGCCGCTGGGCGTGCTGCTGGCCGCCTGCGGGACCGACACCTCCGACCGCTACGCCTCCGGGGACGCGGGCTACGTCTCCGGCGACGGGGTCTCCGTCGAGATCCCCGCCGCCGAGCGCGGCGAGGCGATCGCCTTCACCGGCACCACCTTCGACCAGGAGCCGGTCGACCTCGCGGACACCCGTGGTGAGGTGCTCGTGCTGAACGTCTGGTACGCCTCCTGCCCGCCCTGCCGCAAGGAGGCGCCGGACCTGCAGGCCATCCACGAGGAGTACGCCGAGAAGGGCGTCTCCTTCCTCGGCATCAACGTGCGCGATGCCGCCGGCCCCGCGCAGGCCTTCGAGGAGAAGTACGGGATCACCTACCCCTCCGTGCCCGACACCGGCGCGGAGATCATGTACGCCCTGCGCGGCCAGGTCGCCCCGAACGCCGTCCCTTCCACGCTCGTGCTCGACCGCGAGGGGCGCGTCGCCGCCCGCATCTCCGGCGCCGCCGACCCCTCCGTGCTCCGCGCGATGATCGACGCGGTGGTCGCCGAATGATGCTCGCCGAGATCGGGGCCGCCTTCCAGGCGACCGCCCTGTCCGGATCGCTGCTGCTCGCGATCGCCGTCGCCGCCGCGGCGGGCCTGGTCGCCTTCCTCTCGCCGTGCGTGCTGCCGGTGGTCCCCGGCTATCTCGGCTACGTCTCGGGCCTCGCCGGACAGGGCCCCGGCCCCGCCCCCGCCGCGAAGGGCACCGGCCGCCGCGCCGCCCGCCCGCAGCGGCCCGGCACCGGGCGGATGCTCGCCGGCTCCCTGCTGTTCGTAGCCGGCTTCGCGGTGGTGTTCATGGCGCTCGGCGGCTTCGCCGGCGCCGTCGGCTACCTCCTCCAGGAGCATGCCGTGTGGATCAACCGCGTCGCCGGCGCGATCGTGATCCTCATGGGCCTGGTGTTCATGGGCCTGATCCCGGGGCTGTCGGCCACGAAGCCGATCTCCTCGAAGAAGCCCGACGCGGGCCTGCTCGGCGCACCGCTGATGGGGCTGGTGTTCGGCCTGAGCTGGACCCCCTGCATCGGACCCACCTACGCCGCCATCGTGGCGCTGTCCCTGGACGGCGGCGGCGACGGCGCGGCCGTGCGCGGCGGCGTCCTGGCGCTGGCCTACTCCCTGGGCCTCGGCATCCCCTTCGTGCTCTTCGCGCTGCTGTTCGAGCGCGCGCTCGGGCTCAGCAGGAAGCTGTCGGCCCACCGCCGCAGCATCGGCCTGCTCTCCGGCGCGCTGCTGATCGCGATCGGCGTGCTCCTGATGACCGGGGTGTGGGCGAGCTGGATGAGCGAGCTGCAGGGCATGATCGCGACCTTCGAACCGGTGGTGTGATGAGCGAGAAGAACCCCCGTCCGGACCGCGGCGTCCGGACCGACGACGCAGAACGGCCCGGCACGGGCCCCGCCGAGGCAGGCGCCGAGACGAGCGGATCCGGCACGGGCCCGTCGGAGTCCGGCAGCTGGTCCAGCAAGCCCGAGGTCGACGGGAAGCGCGCTGCCGTGCCCTCCCTGGGCCTGCGCGGCACGCTGCTGTTCCTGTGGCGGCAGCTGACCTCCATGCAGACGGCGCTCGTGCTGCTCATGCTGCTGGCCGTCGCCGCGATCCCCGGCTCGCTCTACCCGCAGCGCAGCGTGAACCCGGCCCTGACCGAGCAGTTCCTCGAGGAGAACGGCCGCTGGGGCGAGATCCTGGACGCGCTGGGCTTCTTCGAGGTCTTCTCCTCGCCGTGGTTCTCCGCGATCTACCTGCTGCTGTTCATCTCCCTGATCGGCTGCATCGTCCCGCGCGTCGGCGTGCACCTGAGGCAGCTGCGCGCGAAGCCGCCCCGCACCCCCTCCCGCCTGACCCGCTTCACCGGGTACACCCGCCTCGAGCTGCCCGGCGCGCAGGCCGACTCCCTGATCGAGACGGCCCATCGCAGCCTGCGCCGCTCCCGCTACCGCGCCGAGGTGCGCGAGGAGAGGGCCGGCCGCTCCGTCAGCGCCGAGCGGGGGCTGCTGCGCGAGACCGGCAACCTCCTGTTCCACATCGCGCTGGTCGGCGTGCTGGTGTGCATCGCCGGCGGCACCCTGACCAGCTATCGCGGCCAGGTCACGGTGGTCGAGGGCGGCGGCTTCGCGAACTCCCTGACCCAGTACGACTCCTTCGAGTCCGGGGCCTGGTTCGACGAGAACGACATGCCCGACTTCCGTTTCACCCTCGAGGATTTCCGCGCCACCTACGTCCAGCCCGGCGAGGCGGGGAAGGTCGGCGAGCCGCGCTCCTTCGAGGCCGACGTGCAGGTGACCACCCCCGGTCAGGAGCAGGAGTCCCGCACGGTCCAGGTCAACAAGCCGCTGCACGTCCCGGGCGCGTCGATGTACCTGCTCGGCAACGGCTACGCCCCCGAGATCACGGTCACCGATCCCGAGGGCACCGTCGTCGCCGAGGGGCCGCTGATCACCGTCCCGATGGGGGACACGAACTACACCTCCCAGGTGGTGCTCAAGGCGCCCGACGCCCAGCCCGAGCAGACCGCCGTGGTCGGATTCTTCCTGCCCACCGGCACCATCGACGAGCAGGGACCGCGCTCCCTCTACCCCGATGCGCTGGACCCGCAGCTCGCCCTCACCGTCTACCAGGGCGACCTGGGCCTGGACTCCGGCGTGCCGCAGAACGCGTACGAGGTGGACCTCACCACCCTCACCCAGGTCCCGGGGGAGGACGGCGACCCGGTGCTGATCCGGCTGTACCCCGGCCAGGAGTACAGCCTCGCCGACGGCACCACCGTCAGCTTCGACGGGCTGAAGCGCTACGCCGCCTTCGACATCGCCCACAACCCCTTCGAGCGCTGGATCCTGATCAGCGCGCTGGTCGCTGTCGGCGGCCTGATCCTCTCCCTGTTCGTGCCGCGCCGGCGCCTGTGGGTGCGGGTGCGGGAGCAGGGCGGCACGACCGTGCTCGAGGTCGCCGGGCTCGCCCGCAGCGACGATCCCGCGCTCGCGGACGACGTGAAGGCACTGGCGTCCCGGCTCTCGGAGGCGCACGATGGACAACGGCTCCCGGACGCCGCACCGTCCGGGCACCCCGAGGCGGACGCCTCGGGCGGACCCCGAGAAGGAAGTGCCCAGTGATCAACCAGCAGCTGGCAGAGCTCTCGAACCTCGCCATCGTGGTGACGATCGTGCTCTACGTGCTCGCCCTGATCGGCTTCGGCGCCGATCTTGCCTCGTCCTCCCAGCGCCGCAGCGACGCCCGCCTCGCCGCCCAGGAGCGGAAGGAGGC
>NZ_KV788667.1:0-16516 GCF_001807385.1 Brachybacterium sp. HMSC06H03
TCTGCCGCTTCGACTCGATCGCGGCGGCCTTGGCCTGGGTCTCGCGGCGCTCCATGGTCGCGTCGGAGTCGGCGACCACTCCCCCACCGGCCTGCACGTGCGCGGTGCCGTCCTTGATCACGGCGGTGCGGATCGCGATCGCCATGTCCATGTCGCCGGCGAAGTCGAAGTAGCCGACCGTCCCGCCGTAGACGCCGCGGCGCACGGGCTCGAGCCGGTCGATGATCCGCATCGCGGAGGGCTTCGGGGCGCCGGAGAGGGTGCCGGCCGGGAAGGTGGCGCGCAGCGCGTCGTAGGCCGCGGCGTCCTCGCGCAGGGTGCCGGTGACGGTGGAGACGATGTGCTGGATGTGGCTGAACCGCTCGATGTGCATGAAGTCCCGCACCACCACGGTGCCGGGAGCGCAGAACTTCTGCAGGTCGTTGCGGGCGAGGTCCACGAGCATGAGGTGCTCGGAGCGCTCCTTCGGGTCGGCCAGCAGCTCGGCCGCCAGGTGCTCGTCCTCCTCGGGGCTCGCACCGCGGGGGCGGGAGCCGGCGATCGGGTGGGTCGTCGCGGTGGTACCGCGGACGGTCACGAGCGACTCGGGGCTCGCGCCGACCACGTCGATCGGCTCGCCGTCGGCGTCCTCGGTGCGCAGCAGGTACATGTAGGGGCTGGGGTTCATGCGGCGCAGCACCCGGTACACGTCCAGCGGGTCCGCCGCGATCGGCAGGGAGAAGCGCTGCGAGGGGACGACCTGGAAGATCTCCCCGTCGACGATGTCGCGCACCGCCTCGTGGACCGCGGCCTCGTACTCGCGCTGGGCGGTGCGGGCCTTGGGCTCGAGGTCGCTGACGGTGTCGTAGACGGTCGGTCCGCCGACCGCGGGGGTGCGCAGTCGCTGGCGGAGCGTCTCGAGGCGGGCGAGGGCGTCGTCGTAGGCGGCGTCCACGCCGTCGTCGGTGGCGTTGAGGTTCAGGGCGTTGGCGACCAGGACGACGGTCGAGTCGTGGGCGTCGTGGACGACGACGTCCTGGGCCAGCAGCATCGAGAGGTCCGGCAGACCGATCTCGTCCGGAGGCGCCTCGGGCAGCTTCTCCCAGTGGCGCACCGCGTCGTAGGCGACGTAGCCGACGAGCCCGCCGGAGAAGGGCGGCAGATGCGGCTGGCGGGCGGCGCGGAACGCGGAGGTCACGGCCGCGAGGGCCTCGACGGGGCTGCCGGAGGTGGGTACCCCGGCGGGGACGTCGCCGCGCCAGTGCGCGGCGCCGTCGCGCTCGGTGAGCACCGCACGGGCGCGGGTGCCGATGATCGAGTACCGGGAGGCCTCGCCCTCCCCGGCGGATTCCAGCAGGAAGGTGCCGCGGGTGCCGCCGTCGGCGGTGAGCCGGCGGTAGAGGGAGACGGGGGTGTCCTCGTCGACCAGCAGCCGCACCGAGACGGGGACGACCCGCTGACGTGCGGCGAGCTCGCGGAAGGTCTCGCGGTCCGGGGTGATCTCGCCCAGCGCGATGCCCTCGCGGCCGCCGATGCGCTCGGGATAGGCCTCGGGGCGGGCGTCCTCCACGGTCACAGGGCACGCTCCTTCTCGGTCAGCACGACGGCGTCCAGGTCGCCGCCGTCGAAGCAGGTGTCGGTGCCGCGGTGGCAGGCGGCCCCGACCTGGTCGACCTGCACCAGCAGGGTGTCGCCGTCGCAGTCCAGCGCGACGGAGCGCACGAACTGGACGTGGCCGGAGGTGTCGCCCTTGCGCCAGTACTCGCCGCGGGAGCGGGACCAGTAGGTCGCCCGGCCCGTGGTGAGCGTGCGCCGCAGCGCCTCGTCGTCCATCCAGCCGACCATCAGCACGCGCTGGTCGCTCGCGTCCTGCACGACGGCGGTGAGCAGGCCGGCGCCGTCGTGCTTGAGCCGGGCGGCGAGGGCTGGGTCCAGCGTCGGGGCGGTGCGGCCCGCGCCGGGGGCGCCGGAGGTGTCGGGGGCGGTCACAGGGCGCGCTCCAGCTCCTCGGCGCGGTCGCGGCGCTCCCAGGTGAACTCGGGCAGCTCCCGGCCGAAGTGGCCGTGCGCGGAGGTGAGGGAGTAGATGGGGCGCAGCAGATCCAGCGCCTCGATCAGCGCGGCGGGGCGGAGGTCGAAGACCTTGCGCACGGCGGCGGCGATCCGGTGCGCGGGCGCCTTCCCGGTGCCGAAGGTCTCGACGTACAGGCCCACCGGCTCGGCGACGCCGATCGCGTAGGCGACCTGCACCTCGCAGCGGTCGGCGAGGCCGGCGGCGACGATGTTCTTGGCGACCCAGCGCATGGCGTAGGCGCCGGAGCGGTCGACCTTGCTGGGGTCCTTGCCGGAGAAGGCGCCGCCGCCGTGGCGGGCCATCCCGCCGTAGGTGTCGACGATGATCTTGCGGCCGGTCAGGCCCGCATCGCCCTTGGGCCCGCCGAGCACGAAGCGGCCGGAGGGGTTGATGTGGGTGACGACCTCGGAGACGTCCAGGCCCTGCACGGCGAGGTCCTCGAGGACCGGGGCGATGACGACCTTGGAGATCGCGGGCGCGAGCTGGGCGTCGAGGTCGACCTCCTCGCTGTGCTGCGTGGAGACGACGACGGCCTCGACGCTGCGGGCCACGCCGTCCTCGTCGTAGCCGATGGAGACCTGGGTCTTGCCGTCGGGGCGGAGGTAGGGCAGCACGCCGTCGCGGCGGGCGGTGGAGAGGTTCTGGGTGAGGCGGTGCGCGGCGTGGATCGGCAGCGGCATCAGCTCGGGGGTGTCGTTGCAGGCGTAGCCGAACATGAGCCCCTGGTCGCCGGCGCCGAGACGCGCGAAGGCCTCGGCCGCGACGTCGCCTCTCGCCTCGACGGAGGTGTCCACCCCCTGGGCGATATCCGGGGACTGCGCGCCGATCGAGACCTCGACGCCGCAGGAGTCCGCGTCGAAGCCCTTCTCGGAGGAGTCGTAGCCGATCTCGCGGATCACGTCGCGCACGATGTTGGAGACGTCGCTGTAGCCGGTCGTGCGGACCTCGCCGGCGACGTGCACGAGCCCGGTGGTGACCATGGTCTCCACGGCGACGCGGGCCCCGGTGTCCTGGCTCAGCATGTCGTCGAGGATCGCGTCGGAGATCTGGTCGCAGATCTTGTCGGGATGCCCCTCGGTGACCGATTCGGACGTGAAGGTGCGCAGCTCGCTGGTGGTCATGGGGATCAGGGTACTTCCGGGAGACGACCGACGAGCTCGTCGAGCACGGCGTGGGCGACGAGGGTCTTGCTGCCCGCGGCGTGGGCGACCTCCTCGCCGTCGCGGTCCAGGACCCGCACCTCGTTGTCCGCGGCGCCGAACACCCCGGCGCTGACGTCGTTGAAGACCAGCAGGTCGGCGCCCTTGCGGCGCGCCTTCTGCCGGGCGAGGTCCAGGGCCGCGGCGCCGTCCCCGCCGGTCTCGGCGGCGAAGCCCACGATCGCGGGGCGGGCGGCCCCGCCGCGGGAGACGACGCTGTGACGCAGGATGTCCTGGGTGCGGGCCAGGGCGAGGGTCGGCACGGAGTCCGGGGCGGACTCGTCCTTCTTGAGCTTCTGGTCCGCGCGGCCGGCGGAGGTGAAGTCCGCCACGGCGGCGGCCATGACGAGCGCGTCGACCTCCCCGAGCCGGGCGGCGACGAGCTCGGCGAGCTCGGCGGCGCTGCCCACGTCGAGGCGGTCCGCGCCGGGCGGGGTCTCGAGCGCGACGTTCGCGGCGGCCAGGCGCACCCGCGCGCCGCGCACGAGGGCCGCATGGGCGAGGGCCCAGCCCTGTCGGCCGGAGGAGTGGTTGGCGAGGAAGCGGACGGGGTCGAGCTCCTCGCGGGTGCCCCCGGCCGTGATCAGCAGCTCGCGGCCGACGAGATCGCGCAGCGCTCCCCCGCGCTCATCGCGCGGCGCGGCGATCGCGGCGCGGGCGGCGTCGAGGATCGCCTCGGGCTCGGGCAGGCGGCCCGGTCCGGAGTCGGGGCCGGTCAGGCGGCCGACGGCGGGCTCGAGCACGGTCACTCCCCGCTCGCGCAGCACGGCGACGTTCTCGCGGGTGGAGGGGTGCTCCCACATCTCGGTGTGCATGGCGGGGGCGACCACCACGGGCCCGCGGGTCACCAGCAGCGAGGCGGTGAGCATGTCGTCGGCGCGACCCATCCGCATCCGTGCCAGCAGGTCCGCGGTGGCGGGGGCGATGACGGTGAGATCGGCCTGCTGGCCGTGCCGCACGTGGGCGACCTCGTCGACGTCCTCGAAGACGGAGGTGAGCACCGGGTGGTGGCTGAGCGCCTCCCAGGTCGCCCCTCCCACGAACTCGAGCGAGGCGGGGGTGGGGACCACACGCACCTCGGCCCCTTCACCGACAAGACCGCGCACCAGGTGCGCGGTCTTGTAGGCGGCGATCCCGCCGCCGACGCCCACGAGGACGCGGGCTCCGGCGAGCGTGCGCGGCTGGCTGCTCATGCCTGCTCCGTGCGACGACCGGCGAGGGCCGGGATCAGAGGGTGAAGTCGGTCGGCGGGACCTCGGGGGCGTCGTCGCCGAGCAGCAGCGGGGCCGGGGCGTCGGGGTCCGGCTCGCTCTGCGCGGCGTACTCCTCCTCGTCGATCTCGCGGACGGTCAGGAGGCCCTCGTCGATCTCGCGCAGCGCGATCGAGAGCGGCTTCTCCTGGTTCTCGACGTCGACCAGCGGGCCGACGAACTCGAGCAGGCCCTCGGAGAGCTGCGAGTAGTACGCGTTGATCTGGCGGGCGCGCTGGGAGGCGTACAGCACCAGGGCGTACTTCGAGTCGACGGTCTCGAGGAGACGGTCGATCGGGGGGTTCGTGATGCCTTCGGGCTGTGCGACTGTTCCGGCCACGGATGTCCCTTCCTGGGTGACGACGTGCGACGCTCCAGGGTACGCCACACCGCGCGCGGCGGCGAGGGCAGGAGCGAGAGGGGTCAGGTGAGGTCGTTCACGCCGAGCAGGCGTGCGAGCTCGTCGGCGGCGCGGTCCACCGAGTCGTTGACGATGGTCACGTCGAACTCGTCCTCCGCGGCGAGCTCGACCCTGGCGGTCGCGAGACGGCGCTCACGCTCCTCCTCGTCCTCCGTGCCGCGGCCCACGAGACGCTCCACGAGCGTGTCCCAGTCCGGCGGGGCGAGGAAGACGAAGCGCGCCTCGGGAAGGCTCTCGCGCACCTGGCGGGCGCCGGCGAGGTCGATCTCGAGCAGCACGGGGCGGCCCTCGGCGACCTTCTCCTCGACGGGGCCGCGCGGGGTGCCGTACTTGTTGCGGCCGTGGACCACGGCCCACTCGAGCATCTGGCCGTCCTCGATCAGGCGGGAGAACTCCTCCTCGCCCACGAAGCGGTAGTGCACGCCGTCGACCTCGCCGGGGCGGGGCGCGCGGGTGGTCGCGGAGACGGACAGCCAGATCTGGGGGTACCGGGCGCGGATCGCCGCGGAGACGGTCCCCTTGCCCACCGCGGTGGGGCCGGCCAGGACGGTGACCGGGGCCGGCGCCGTCGCGGCGCCGACCCCGGTGGGAAGATCAGGGCTCACTCGGAGAAGTGGGCGACGAGCTTCTCCGCCTGGTGCGAGCCGAGGCCGCGGATCTTGCGGGAGGGCGAGATGCCGATCTCCTCCATGATCTGCTGGGCCTTGACCTTGCCGACGCCGGGCAGGGCCTCGAGCAGGGCGGAGACGCGGAGACGGCCGACGACCTCGTTGGACTCGGCCTCGGCGAGGACCTTCTTGATCTCCTCGCCGCGGTGGCCGGCGCTGTCCTTGAGCCGCGCCTTGATGGCCGCGCGCTCGCGGCGTGCCTCGGCGGCCTTCTTCAGGGCCTCGGCCCGCTGCTCAGGGGTGAGGGGAGGGAGAGCCACTGTTCTTACCTCTTGTTCTGTCGCGGTTGTCCTGCGGGTCCGGGAGGAGCCCGGTGTGGGAAGAGCGTAACCCCATATTCGTGGCCGAGGGCACTTCTGACACGCTAAGTCCCAGGTCCGATGCGTTTCGGGGCCCCGACGCCGCCGTCCTCCGGCGGTGTCGGGGCCCCGTGCGGGAGCGCTCCTCGGCCTCAGCGGAAGGTCGCCTGTAGCTCCTCGGCGCGCTGGGCGAGCGTCGCCCGGCCCGGTCCTGCCGCGAGCAGTCCGCGGGACACCGAGACCAGGGTCTGACCTGCACGTTCACCGAACACGTCGGCGATCTCCGCAGGTCCGGCGCCCTGGGCCCCGACGCCGGGGGCGAGGAGCGGGACCGAGGGCGCGGCGGCGTCCAGGCCGAGGCGGCGGTAGGCGTCGCCGACGGTCGCGCCGACGACCAGGCCGATGCTCGACCACTCCCCCGGCGCGGCGCCGCCGATCCTCTCGGCGTGTCGCGCGATCTCCAGCGCGACCGGCGTGTCCCGGTCGGTCCTCGCGTGCTGGACCTGCGGTCCGTCGGGGTTGGAGGTCAGGGCGAGGAGGAACAGCCCCTTGCCGTGGGCCAGGGCGAGCTCGGCCGCGGGGTCGAGGGAGCCGGTGCCCAGATAGGGGCTGACGGTGATCGCGTCGGCCTCCAGCGGTGCGCCGGGCAGGAGGTGCGCCTGGGCATAGGCGTCCATCGTCGAGCCGATGTCGCCCCGCTTCACGTCGAGGATCGTCAGCACCCCCGCCGCGCGGGCCGCGGCCAGCAGCTCCTCGAGCACCGCGACGCCGGCGCTGCCGTGGCGCTCGAAGAACGCCGACTGCGGCTTGAGCGCGGCGACATGACCGGTGACGGCCTCGAGCACCGTGCGGGAGAACTCCCGCAGCCCCGCGGGGCTGTCGGGGAGCCCCCAGGACTCCAGCAGCGCGGCGTGCGGGTCGATGCCCGCGACGAGGCGGCCGCGCGCGGCCGTCTCCTCCTGCAGCCGCCGTCCGAAGCTCGCCGGGGCGGTGCTCATGCCGACGCCCCGGCCGTCCGCACCTCGCGCAGACGCGCGGTGTGGGCCTGGAGGCTGTGGACCTCGAAGGACTCCACGGGGCGCGCCTCGATCGCCTGGACGGCCGCCTGGAACTCCTGCAGCGTCGTGATCATCGGGACGTCCATGCTGGTCGCGGCGGCGCGGATGGCGTAGCCGTCGACGCGGGCGTTGGAGCCCGAGGGGGTGTTCAGCACGAGGTCCACCTCGCCCGCCTCGATGAGGTCGATGACGCTCGCGCCCTCGCCCTCCTCCGAGGCCTTGCGCAGCACGCGGCAGGGGATCCCGTAGCGCCCGAGCACCCGCCCGGTGCCCTCGGTGGTGAGGATCTCGAAGCCGAGCGCGGCCAGGCGCGCCACCGGCAGCGGGAGGGAGCGCTTGTCGCGGTCGGAGACCGAGACGAAGGCGGTGCCCGCGGTGGGCAGGCCCTGTCCGGAGATCGCCAGCTGCGACTTCGCGAAGGCGAGCGGGAAGGTCGAGTCCATGCCCATCACCTCGCCCGTCGAGCGCATCTCCGGGCCGAGCACCGAGTCCACGGCGCGTCCCTCGCGGGTGCGGAAGCGCTTGAACGGCAGCACCGCCTCCTTCACCGCGATCGGCGAGTCCTCGGGCAGGTCCGATCCGTCGCCGGCGGCCGGGAGCACGCCTCCGCGGCGCAGGTCCGCGATGGAGGTGCCGGCCATGAGCAGCGCGGCCGCCTGCGCGAGCGGCACCCCGGTGGCCTTCGCGACGAAGGGCACGGTGCGGGAGGCGCGGGGGTTCGCCTCGAGCACGTAGAGCACGCCGTGGGAGAGCGCGTACTGCACGTTGAGCAGGCCGCGCACGCCCACGCCCTCGGCGATCGCGAGGGTCGAGGCGCGGATCCGCTCGAGCACCGGGTCGCCGAGGGTGACCGGCGGCAGGGTGCAGGCGGAGTCACCGGAGTGGATGCCGGCCTCCTCGATGTGCTCCATGACGCCGGCGAGGTAGAGCTCCTCGCCGTCGTAGAGGGCGTCCACGTCGATCTCGATCGCGGTGTCCAGGAAGCTGTCGATGAGGATCGGCGCCTCGGCGCGGCCCCCCTCGGGCAGGTTGCGGCCGACGTAGTCGACCAGCCCCGCCTCGTCGAAGACGATCTCCATGCCGCGGCCGCCGAGCACGTAGCTGGGGCGCACGAGCACCGGGTAGCCGACCTCCGCGGCGACCTCGATCGCGTCGTTCAGCGCCCAGGCGGTGCCGTAGGGCGGGGCGGGCAGGTCGGCCTCGGCCAGGACGGCGCCGAAGTGGCCGCGGTCCTCGGCGTTGTCGATCGCGGCGGGGCTGGTGCCGATGATCGGCAGGCCCTCCGCCTCGAGGCGGCGCGCGAGGGACAGCGGGGTCTGGCCGCCGAGCTGGACGATGACGCCGGCGACGGGGCCGGCGGCCTTCTCCGCCTCGTACACCTCGACGACGTCCTCGAAGGTGAGCGGCTCGAAGTAGAGTCGGTCGGCGATGTCGTAGTCGGTCGAGACCGTCTCGGGGTTGCAGTTGATCATGACCGTCTCGTAGCCGCCGCCGGGCAGCTCCGGATCGCCGAGGGCGATCGCCGCGTGGACGCAGGAGTAGTCGAACTCGATGCCCTGGCCGATGCGGTTGGGGCCCGAGCCGAGGATCAGCACCGCGGGCTTCTCGCGGGGCTCGATCTCGGTCTCCTGGTCGTAGGTCGAGTAGTGGTACGGGGTGCGGGAGGCGAACTCCGCGGCGCAGGTGTCCACCGTCTTGTAGACCGGGTTGATCCCCAGCGCCTCGCGCACGCCCTTGACGACGTCGCCGCTGCGGCCGGTGAGCGCGCCGATCTGCTCGTCGGAGAGGCCGTGCCGCTTGGCCAGGCCCAGCAGGTCCGCGTCCAGCACGTCGCTCGCGCGGATCTCCGCGGCCAGCTCGGCGACGATCAGCATCTGGTCGAGGAACCAGCGGTCGATCGCCGTCGCCTCCACGAGGCGGTCGAGGGTCTCGGCGGGGTCGAGGATCCCCTCAGCCGCGGACCACAGGATCCGCGCGATGGCGACCAGGCGCTCGGAGGTCGGGGTGCGCACCTCGTCCAGGAGGGCGGCGACCTCGGCGGCGCTCGGCGGCGTGCCCGTGTAGTCCAGGGACGTTCCCTTGGCGTCGATGGAGCGCTGCGCCTTGCCGAGGGCCTCGGTGAAGTTGCGGCCCAGGGCCATCGCCTCGCCGACGCTCTTCATGGTGGTGGTGAGCGTCGGGTCCGCGGCGGGGAACTTCTCGAAGGCGAAGCGGGGCACCTTGACCACGACGTAGTCCAGCGCCGGCTCGAAGCTGGCCGGGGTGGTGCCGGTGATGTCGTTGCGGATCTCGTCGAGGGTGTAGCCGATCGCGACGCGGGCGGCGATCTTCGCGATCGGGAAGCCGGTGGCCTTCGAGGCGAGCGCCGAGGAGCGGGAGACGCGGGGGTTCATCTCGATCACGACGATGCGGCCGGTCTCGGGGTGCGTGGCGAACTGGACGTTGCAGCCGCCGGTGTCGACGCCGACCTCGCGGATGATCGCGATGCCGAGGTCGCGCAGCTTCTGCATCTCGACGTCGGTGAGGGTCAGCGCGGGGGCGACGGTGACCGAGTCGCCGGTGTGCACGCCGACGGGGTCGACGTTCTCGATCGAGCAGATCACGACGCAGTTGTCGGCGCTGTCGCGCATGAGCTCGAGCTCGAACTCCTTCCAGCCCAGGATCGACTCCTCGAGCAGGACCTCGGAGGTCGGCGAGTAGTGCAGGCCGTCGCCGCCGATGCGGCGCAGGTCCGCCTCGTCGTAGGCCATGCCGGAGCCGAGCCCGCCCATGGTGAAGCTGGGGCGGACCACCATCGGGTAGCCGAGCTCGTCGGCCGCCTCCAGCAGCTCGTCCATGGTGTGGCAGATCCGCGAGCGGGCGGACTCGCCGCCGACCCGCTCGACGACCTCCTTGAACTGCTGGCGGTCCTCGGCCTTGTTGATCGCCTCGAGGTTCGCGCCGATCATCTCGACGCCGAACTCCTCGAGGGTCCCGTTCTCGGCCAGGGCGATCGCGGCGTTCAGCGCGGTCTGCCCGCCGAGCGTCGGCAGGATCGCGTCAGGCCGCTCCGCGGCGATGATCGAGCGGATGATGTCCGGGTCGATCGGCTCGATGTAGGTGGCGTCTGCGATCTCCGGGTCGGTCATGATCGTGGCCGGGTTGGAGTTGACCAGGATGACCCGCAGGCCCTCCTCGCGCAGGACGCGACAGGCCTGGGTGCCGGAGTAATCGAACTCCGCTGCCTGGCCGATGACGATCGGGCCGGAGCCGACGACGAGGACGGAGGAGATATCGGTACGGCGGGGCATCAGGACTCCTTGTCGGCGGAGGCGGCGCGGTGCGCGACGGCGAGCTCCACCAGTCGGTCGAAGAGAGGCGAGGCGTCGTGGGGGCCGCCGGCGGCCTCGGGGTGGTACTGGACGGAGTAGGCGGGGAGGTCGAGGCAGCGCAGCCCCTCGACCACGTCGTCGTTCAGGCCCACGTGCGAGACGACGACCCGGCCGTAGCGGCCCCCGTCGTGGGGGGCGGTGTGCTCGCCCTCGAGCGGCACGTCGACGGCGAAGCCGTGGTTGTGCGCGGTGATCGCGACCTGGCCGGTCTCGCGGTCCTGGACGGGCTGGTTGATGCCGCGGTGGCCGAACTTCAGCTTGTAGGTGTCGAAGCCGAGCGCCCGGCCCAGCAGCTGGTTGCCGAAGCAGATGCCGAAGAAGGGCACGCCTGCGTCGAGCACGCCGCGCAGCAGCTCGATCTGGGCGGTCGCGGCGGAGGGGTCGCCGGGGCCGTTGGAGAAGAAGACGGCGTCGGCACCGATCGCGAGGAGGTCCTCGAGGGAGGTCGTGGCGGGCAGCAGGTGCACGCGCAGGCCGCGGGCGAGCATGGAGCGCGGCGAGGCGCCCTTGATGCCGAGGTCCACGGCGGCGACGGTCGCGACCGCCTCGCCCTCGGGCTCGAGCACGACGGGCTGGGCGATCGTGACCTCCTCGACGAAGCTCGAGCCGGCCATCTGCGGCTGCTCGCGCACCTGGGCGAGCAGCTCCTCCTCCGAGGCCTCGAGGGCCTCTCCGGAGAAGATGCCGCCGCGGGCGGAGCCCTCCTCGCGCAGCCGACGGGTGAGCATGCGGGTGTCGATGTCGCTGATGCCGACCACGTCGCTGCTGATCAGGAGGTCGTCGAGGCTCTGCTCGGCGCGGAAGGAGGAGGCGATGCGGCTCGCGTCGCGCACGGCGTAGCCGCGCACCCAGACGCGGCGGGACTCCATGTCCTCGGCGTTCGCGCCGGTGTTGCCGATGTGCGGGGCGGTCTGCACGACGATCTGCCCGGCGTAGGAGGGGTCCGAGAGGGTCTCCTGGTAGCCGGTCATGCCGGTGGTGAAGACGACCTCGCCGAAGCGGGCGCCGCGGGCGCCGTAGGCGGAGCCGCGCAGCACGGTGCCGTCCTCGAGGATCAGCAGCGCGCGCTCGCGGCGCGCACGGCCCGAGGGCCTGGGGGCGGCGGGGGCAGGGGTGGTCATGAGTGCTCCTTCCGGGAGAGCAGGAGGTCGTGGTCGGCGCGCCGGTCGAGGCGCAGGCCGGTGTCCAGCAGCTGGTCGCCGAGGCTCCAGCGGATGATCAGCAGGCCGTCCCCGCCGATGAATTTCCCCGCCATACCGGGCCCGGAGGTGACCTCCCGGACGGCCGCGGCGGGGATGGTGAGCGGCCCGGTGCCCTCGCGCTCGAGGTGCCAGGTGCCCTGCTCGCCGAGGCTGACCTCGGCGCGGGCGCGCTGCCCCAGGCGGTGGGCGACGACCCGCTCGAGCGGCTGCTCGGCGAGGACGGTGTCGACGTAGACCCCGCCGACGGGCCCGTGGGCGGTGGCCTCGCCGAGCTCCTCGAGCGTCCGTGCCGACGGGGCCGGCAGATGGGCCTGCGAGCGGCCCCGTCGACGCCAGCCGAGCACCATCGCGCCGATCATCAGCGCGAACAGCACCGCCAGCAGGAGGACCGGGACGATCCGCCCGCTCACCTCTCCACCACCGCGCCGTCGCGCACGGTGGGCCGACCGCCGAGCAGGGTGAGCCGGTTCGCGCCGGGCAGCTCGAGGCCCGCGAAGGGAGAGTTGCGGCCCTGGGAGGCGTGCTCGGCGGGGTCGGCGACCCGCACCGGGTGCGGGTCCCAGACGAGGAGGTGGGCCGGCTCCCCCACCGCGACCGGTCGGCCGTGGTCCTGGTCGCGGCCGATCTCGGCGGGCTTCTCGGAGAGCACCCGGGCGACGTCGCGCCAGCCGAGGCGGCCCTCGTCGACCATCGTGGACTGGACCAGGGACAGCGCGGTCTCGAGCCCGGTCATGCCCATCGCGGCCTGGTCCCACTCGCGGTCCTTGGCGTCCGCGGGATGGGGGGCGTGGTCGGTCGCGACGATGTCGATGGTCCCGTCGGCCAGGCCCTCTCGCACCGCCTCGACGTCCGCGGCGGTGCGCAGCGGCGGGTTGACCTTGAACACCGCGTCGAACTGGCGCACGTTCTCGTCGGTCAGCAGCAGGTGGTGCGGGGTGACCTCGGCGGTGACCGCGATGCCGCGCTGCTTGGCCCAGCGCACGATGTCGACGCTGCCGGCGGTCGAGAGGTGGCAGACGTGCAGGCGGGAGCCGACGTGATGGGCCAGCAGCACGTCGCGGGCGATGATGGACTCCTCGGCCACGGCCGGCCATCCGGTCAGCCCCAGCTCCGCCGAGACGAGCCCCTCGTGCATCTGGGCGCCCTCGGTCAGGCGCGGGTCCTGGGCGTGCTGGGCGATCACGCCGTCGAAGGACTTCACGTACTCCAGCGCTCGCCGCATCAGCACCGGGTCGTGCACGCACTTGCCGTCGTCGCTGAACACGCGGACGCGGGCGCGGGAGTTCGCCATCGCGTCGAGCTCGGCGAGGCGCTCGCCCTGGAGGCCCACGGTGACCGCGCCGACGGGGCGGACGGCGCACCAGCCGGCGGCCTCGCCGCGCATCGCGACCTGCTCGACCACGCCCGCGGTGTCCGCGACGGGCGTCGTGTTGGCCATGGCGTGCACGGCGGTGAAGCCGCCGCGGGCGGCGGCGCGGGTGCCGGTCTCGACGGTCTCGGCCTCCTCGCCGCCGGGCTCGCGCAGGTGGGTGTGGAGGTCGACCAGGCCGGGGAGGATCACGCAGCCTTCGGCATCGATCACCTCGACACCGTCCGGCGCCTCGAGATCGCCGCCGATCGCGGCGATGCGGCCCTCGCGGATCAGGATGTCCTGCACGTCCTCGCCGTAGGGACGACCGCCGCGCAGCAGCAGCGGGGCCGGGGAGCCGGTCGTGGCGGTGGTGGTGTCAGCGGTCACGGGGGGCCTCCCGGGAGTCGGTGGCGAGCAGGTGGTAGAGCACGGCCATGCGCACGAACACGCCTGAGGCGACCTGCTCGACGATGACGCTGCGCGGGGAGTCGGCGACGGAGCCGGCGATCTCGAAGCCGCGGTTCATCGGGCCGGGGTGCATGACGACCGTGTGCTCGGGCAGGGAGGCGGCGCGGGCGGCGCTGAGCCCGTAGCGGCGGGAGTACTCCCCCGCCGTCGGGAAGAAGCCGCCGCCGACCATCCGCTCGTGCTGGACCCGCAACATCATGACGGCGTCGGGACCGGCGGCGAGGGCCTGGTCGAGGTCGTAGGAGATCTCGCACGGCCAGGCGGAGGCGCCGACGGGCACCAGCGCGGGCGGTGCGACGAGCGTGACGCGGGCGCCGAGCAGGGTCAGCAGCAGCACGTTCGAGCGGGCGACGCGGGAGTGGAGCACGTCCCCGACGATCACCACGTGCAGGCCGTCGAGGCCCGCGTGCGGGTCGCCGGGCCGCAGGTGGCGGCGCATGGTGAAGGCGTCGAGCATCGCCTGGGTGGGGTGCTCGTGCGCGCCGTCGCCGGCGTTGACGATGGGCTGGTCGATCCAGCCGGCGTGGGCGAGCAGGTGCGCCGCGCCGGAGGAGCCCGAGCGCACCACGACCGCGTCGGCGCCCATCGCCTGGAGGGTGAGCGCGGTGTCCTTCAGCGACTCGCCCTTGGAGATGCTCGAGCCCTTGGCGGAGAAGTTGATGACGTCGGCCGAGAGGCGCTTGGCCGCGGCCTCGAAGCTGATCCGGGTGCGGGTGGAGTCCTCGAAGAAGAGGTTCACGACGGTGGTGCCCACGAGGGTGGGCAGCTTGCGGATCGCGCGGGACTGGGTCTGGGCCATGTGCTCGGCGGTCGCGAGGACCTCGAGGGCCTCCTCGCGGCGGAGGTCCGCGATCGAGATGAAGTGCCTCATGCGCGTCCCTCCCCCGTCGTGCGGGCCGGGCGGACGATGTCCACCGCATCGGTGCCATCGGTCTCCGTGAGCTGGACGTGCACCCGCTCGCTGCGCGAGGTGGGCAGGTTCTTGCCGACGTGGTCGGCGCGGATCGGCAGCTCGCGATGGCCGCGGTCCACGAGCACGGCCAGGCGCACGGCGGCGGGTCGGCCGATGGCGCTGAGCGCGTCGAGGGCGGCGCGGACGGTGCGGCCGGAGTAGAGCACGTCGTCGACGAGCACGACGGTGCGGCCGTCGATGCCGGCGGCGGGGATCCGGGTGGGACTCGGCGCACGGGTGGGATTGCTGCGCAGGTCGTCGCGGTACATGGTGATGTCGAGCGCGCCGTGCAGGTCGGCGAGGTCGGCGCCGCCGGGGCGACCCTCGGCGCGGGCGATGAGCTCGGCGAGGCGGCGGGCGAGCGGCACGCCGCGGTGCGGGATGCCGAGCAGGACGAGGTCCTCGGCGCCGTGGTCGCTCTCGAGGATCTCGTGGGCGATGCGGGTCAGCGCACGCCGGATCTCCTCGGGCCCGAGGACGCGGGAGCTCTCGGCTCCCCTCTCCAGGGCAGAGTCGGTGCTGGTCATGCGGTGTTCTCCCTTCCACGCCTCACGGGACGTGTCGTTAAAGGGTCGGGTGCTCGTGCGAGCTGTGCCGAGTGTAGTCGGCAGGTGCGGGTCCGCCCCCGCCTGCCCGCCCCTCGGACGGGGACGCGCCCGGCGGGGGCGGAGGGTGACTGCTGAGGGGTCCGGTCCTGCTCAGTTGAGCAGGCCGCGCACGTCCACGAGCCGCTGCAGCAGGCCGTTGACGAAGCGCGGGGAGTCGTCGGTCGAGAGGACCTCGGCGATCTTGGTGTACTCGCCGATGATCGCGCCGCGCGCCCCGGGCTCCTCGCCGTGCAGCACCTCGGCGGCGCCGAGACGCAGGATCGCGCGGTCCACCGCGGGCATGCGGTGCAGCGGCCAGTCGCGTGAGTGCGTGGAGAGGTCCTCGTCGATGTCGACGGCGTGCGGGGCGTAGAGCTCGACCAGCGCGCGGGAGCGCTCGGGCAGCGGGGTCTGCGCGGCCGTGCGACGGAGCCGCTCGGCGAGCACGTCGAGCACGTCGGCCTGCTTGGCGTCGGCCTCGAAGAGCACGTCCAGGGCGCGGATCCGGTCGCGGGAGCGCCCGTGGAGGCGGTCCGCGGCGGCCGGGACGGTCCGCTCGAGCTCGACCTCCTCCCCCTCCCGGGTGGGGAGGGGGAAGCCGGTGGGGCGCGGGGCGGGCCGGTCGTCGGCGCCCTGCGGGGTCGAGCCTCGGGTCACTTCACGCGCTCGAGGTAGTCGCCGCTGCGGGTGTCGACCTTGACGCTGTCGCCCTCGTTGAGGAACAGCGGGACCTGGATCTCGCGGCCGGTGGTCAGGCGTGCGGGCTTGGTGCCGCCGCTGGAGCGGTCGCCCTGCAGGCCGGGCTCGGTGAACTCGATCTCGAGCACCACGGAGGCGGGCAGCTCGACGAAGAGCGCGTTGCCCTCGTGGAAGGCGATGACGACGTCCTGGCCCTCGACCATGAAGTCCTTGGCCTCGCCCACGACCTCCTCGGTGAGGCTGGTCTGCTCCCAGTTCGAGGTGTCCATGAAGACGTACATGTCGCCGTCGAGATAGGAGAACTGCATGTCGCGGCGGTCCACGGTGGCCGTCTCGACCTTCACGCCGGCGTTGAAGGTCTTGTCCACGCCCTTGCCGGACAGGACGTTCTTGAGCTTGGTGCGCACGAAGGCGGGTCCCTTGCCGGGCTTGACGTGCTGGAACTCGACCACGCTCCAGAGCTGCTGGTCGATGACCAGCACCATTCCGTTCTTGAGGTCGTTCGTCGTCGCCATGGGTCTCCTCGGTTGTCGTCGGGGCGGCCCCAGGATAGCGCGCGGCGCGCCCGCCCTCGGGGGCGGGGACGGACTCAGCGGGTCGACGTGAGGTCGATCATGCTCAGCAGTCGCACGGCGAGCGGATGGGCGGCGCTCTCCTCGCGCCAGCCGCTGGTCTTCACGGCTCGGGAGACAGTCTGCTGGGTGACGCCGAGGCGCTCGGCGAGGACGGCCTGCGTGGCCGTGGGATCCTCACGCAGCTCGTGCACGGCCTGCCACTGGCCGCGACTGCGGGCGCGGATCATCCAGCCGATCAGCCGCAGCACGGCCTCGACGTCGGCGGCGGTGTCGGCGTGGCGGGGATCGGCGGCGCGGACGGCGAGCGGGACCTGCGAGGTGGTCGACGCCGCGGCCACGGCGCTCCGGGCGGCCTCGACGGCGG
>NZ_KV788668.1:0-3147 GCF_001807385.1 Brachybacterium sp. HMSC06H03
GCCTGCCGCGGGTCGAGCTGGCCTGCGCCCTCGTGCTCGGCGCGATCGGCGCCGTCGGCCTGGTCGCCGGCGCCGCGGGCATCGTCGGCCTCCCCCTCCCGCTGGACCTCGCCGACCGGGCCTCGCAGCTCGCGGCCTTCCGCGCCACCGGCGCCGTGATCGCCGGCGCGACCGCCGCCTGGGTGGCGCTGGTCCTGGTGCTGCGCACTCCGAGCGTCCTGCGGACGCCTCCGGCGGAGCGTGTACCGTGAGCAATCGCCGCGCACCGAGTCAGCGCGCGGCGGAGATGCGACCCCGCGACGGGGCGTGACGTACGGCCGCGAGCGACGCGGCGAGGAAGGACGCAGGCGACGTGACAGGCGGACGGCATCTGGTGATCGTCGAGTCCCCGGCGAAGGCACGGACCATTGCCCGGTATCTGGGCGATGAGTACGACGTCAAGGCGTCGGTGGGCCACATCCGCGACATCCCCGTGCCCCGAGACCTGCCCGCCGAGATGAAGAAGGGGCCGTACGGGAAGTTCGGCGTCGACGTCGAGGGCGGCTTCGACCCGTTCTACATCGTCAGCCCCGACAAGAAGAAGACCGTCGCCGAGCTGAAGAAGTCCCTCAAGGACGCCGACCCCCTCTACCTCGCCACCGATGAGGACCGCGAGGGCGAGGCGATCGCCTGGCACCTGCTGGAGACCCTCAAGCCCAAGAAGTCCACTCCCGTCAAGCGCATGGTGTTCCATGAGATCACCAAGGACGCGATCCAGGGCGCGCTGGAGAACACCCGCGACCTCGACGTGCACCTGGTCGACGCGCAGGAGACCCGCCGCATCCTGGACCGCCTGGTCGGCTTCGAGCTCTCCCCCGTGCTGTGGCGCAAGATCAAGCCGTCGCTGTCGGCCGGGCGCGTGCAGTCCGTCGCGACCCGCCTCGTGGTCGAGCGGGAGCGGGAGCGGATGGCCTTCGTCGCCTCCGACTACTGGGACGTGACCGGCACCTTCGGCCCCGACGCCGAGCAGTTCACCGCGAAGGTCCAGACCGTCGACGGCGCCCGCGTCGCCATCGGCAGCGACTTCGCCGACGACGGCACCCTCAAGCCCCGCTCGAAGAGCGCGACGATCCTCACCGAGGCCTCCGCCCGCGAGCTCGTGCAGGTGCTCGGCTCCACCCCGGCGACCGTCACCTCGCTGGAGTCCAAGCCGTACACGCGCCGGCCCGCCGCCCCCTTCACCACCTCCTCGCTGCAGCAGGAGGCCAGCCGCAAGCTGCGCCTCGGCGCGCGCCAGGCCATGCGGGTGGCGCAGTCGCTGTACGAGAACGGCTACATCACCTACATGCGCACCGACTCGGTGACGCTCTCGGGCGAGGCGATCCGCGCCTCCCGCGCCCAGGCCTCCGAGCTCTACGGCTCCCAGTTCGTGCCGGACAAGCCCCGCGTCTACACGAACAAGTCGCAGTCCGCGCAGGAGGCGCACGAGGCGATCCGGCCCGCCGGCGACCACTTCCGCACCCCGGCGGACGTCGCCGGGCAGCTCTCCGGCGACGAGTTCCGCCTCTACGAGCTGATCTGGAAGCGCACCGTCGCCTCGCAGATGGCCGACGCGAAGGGCACCACCTCCACCGTCGAGCTGAAGGTCGAGAACGAGGGCCGCAGCGCGACCTTCCGCGCCGCCGGCACCGTGATCACCTTCCGCGGCTTCCTCGCCGCGTACGAGGAGGGGCGCGACGCCTCCCGCTACGGCGACGACGACAAGGGCGACGACAAGCGCCTGCCGCAGATGGAGGAGGGCCAGACCCTCCCCACCCGTGAGCTGGTTCCCGACGGGCACACCACCACCCCGCCCCCGCGGTACACCGAGGCCTCGCTGGTCCGGGCGCTCGAGGACCGCGGCATCGGCCGCCCCTCGACCTACGCCTCCACCGTCGCGACGATCCAGGACCGCGGCTACGTGCTGCGCCGCGGCACCGCGCTGGTGCCGAGCTGGACCGCCTTCGCGGTGGTGCGCCTGCTGGAGGAGCACTTCGGGCCGTTCATCGACTACGACTTCACCGCCCAGATGGAGGCGCAGCTGGACCGCATGGCCCGCGGCGAGCTGGGCCGCGCGGACTACCTGCGCGACTTCTACCTCTCCGACGGCACGGGCGATGCCCCCATCGGGCTGAAGCCCATGGTCGACGACCTCGGCGAGATCGACGCCCGCGCCATCAACTCGATCGCCATCGGTGAGGGGATCACCCTGCGCGTGGGCCGCTACGGCGCCTACGTCGAGCAGTACCCGACCGACGAGGAGGGGAACGTCGTCGAGGGCGCGGACCCGCGCCGGGCGAACGTCTCCGACGAGGTCGCACCCGACGAGCTCACCGTCGAGAAGGCGAAGGAGATGCTCGAGCGGGCCAAGGACGACGGGCGCGTGCTCGGCACCGACCCCGACACCGGCCACGAGATCATCGCCAAGGACGGCCGCTACGGCCCCTACGTCACCGAGGTGCTTCCCGAGCCGGAGGAGACCGACGGCAAGAAGGTCCCGAAGTCGAAGCAGCCGAAGCCCCGTACCGGCTCGCTGCTGAAGTCGATGGACCTCTCGACCGTCACGCTCGAGGACGCGCTGAAGCTGCTGAGCCTGCCGCGCGTGGTCGGCACCGCCGCGGACGGCACCGAGATCACCGCCCAGAACGGCCGCTACGGCCCGTACCTGAAGAAGGGCACCGACTCCCGCTCGCTGGAGACGGAGGAGCAGATCTTCTCGATCACCCTCGAGGAGGCAGAGAAGATCTACGCCCAGCCCAAGACCCGCGGCCGCGCCGCGGCGAAGCCCCCGCTGAAGGAGCTCGGCACCGACCCGACCTCGGAGAAGCCGATCGTCATCAAGGACGGCCGTTTCGGCCCGTACATCACCGACGGCACCACCAACGTGTCGCTGCGCGCGAGCGAGAAGGTCGAGGAGATCACCGAGCAGGTCGCGATCGAGAAGCTCGCGGAGAAGCGCGCGAAGGGACCGGCGAAGAAGAAGGCCCCTGCGAAGCGCGCCACCACCACGCGGAAGAAGTCCACGACCGCGAAGAAGTGAGCCGGCGCCGACGGACGCGCAGCGCGTCCCTCGGCTCTTTCGGCACGGTCCGGTCCGCACCTGTGCCGCCCGCCCCACGGCCCCCGCCC
>NZ_KV788669.1:0-17661 GCF_001807385.1 Brachybacterium sp. HMSC06H03
CCGCGCCGCTCGGCCCGGACCCGCGACTCGCGGAGGTGATGGCGCAGCGCCTCGTCGAAGCGGGCCTGCGCGACGGCGACGCGGTGGTGATGGCGGGCTCCGGCACGCGGGATCCCGAGGGCGTCGCACAGGTCGAGGAGATGGCGCGTCTGCTCTCCGAGCGGCTCGGGCGGGAGGTGAAGACGGGGTTCGCCTATGCGGCCACACCACCAGTGGCCGACGCCGTCGCCGCGGCGCGGGAGGGCCTCGCCGACGACGCACGGGTGGTGGTGGCGAGCTATGTGCTCGCCCCCGGTCATTTCCACGACCTGGTCGCCGCCTCGGGGGCCGACGTGGTCGCCGCCCCGCTCGGCGATCATCCGCTCGTCGCCGAGATCGCGCTGGAGCGCTACGAGGCCGCGCTCGGGGCGTGAGCCAGCCCGGCACGAGGAACGGCCGTCGGCCCCGGGAGGGGTCGACGGCCGTTGGTCTCGGACGCAGGCGCCGCGGTCAGTCCAGCGGGCGACGGGTCGCGCCGTAGGTCGCCGAGCGGGCGAGGTGGGCATAGACCTTCAGGGCCTGGGAGACCTTCCGGTCGCGGTTCTCCGGCCGCCAGGGCAGGGCGCCCTTGTCCTCGCGGCGGCGGGCCAGTTCGTCCTCGGGCACGTCGAGCTCGAGCAGGCGCTTGTCGACGTCGATGATTATCCTGTCGCCGTCCTCGATGAGGCCGATCAGCCCGCCCTCGGCCGCCTCCGGGGAGATGTGGCCGATGGAGACGCCGCTGGTGCCGCCGGAGAAGCGGCCGTCGGTGATCAGCGCGCAGGTCTTCCCCAGACCCCGTCCCTTGAGGAAGGAGGTGGGGTAGAGCATCTCCTGCATGCCGGGGCCGCCCTTGGGACCCTCGTAGCGGATGACCACCACGTCGCCGGCCTTCACGGTCTTGTCCAGGATCTTCTGGACCGCCTCCTCCTGGGAGTCGCAGACCACCGCGGTGCCCTCGAAGTGGAAGAGGTCCTCGGTGACGCCGGCGGTCTTGAACACTGCGCCGTCGCGAGCGAGGTTGCCCTTGAGCACGGCGAGGCCGCCGTCCTTGGTGTGGGCGTGGGGGACGGCGCGGACCACGCCGTTCTCGCCGTCGAGGTCGAGCTCGTCCCAGGTGTTCGTGGTGGAGAAGGCCTGGGTGGTGCGCACGCCGCCGGGGGCTGCGTGGAAGAGCGCCTCGGCCTTCTTCGAGGCCTTGCCGCCGCGCACGTCCCACTCGGCCAGCCAGCTGGTGAGGTCCGGGGAGTGGACGGTGTGGACGGTGTGGTCCAGCAGCCCGGCACGGTCCAGCTCGCCGAGGATCGCGGGGATGCCGCCGGCGCGGTGGACGTCCTCGACGTGGGCGGTGCCGTTGGGAGCGACCTTCGACAGCGTCGGCACGGAGCGGGAGATGCGGTCGATGTCGTCGAGGCCGAAGTCGACGCCGGCCTCGATCGCGACGGCGAGGATGTGCAGGATCGTGTTGGTCGAGCCGCCCATCGCCACGTCCATGGCCATCGCGTTGGAGAACGCGGCCTTGGTCGCGATCGACCGGGGCAGGACCGACTCGTCGTCCTCCTCGTAGTAGCGCGTGGCGAGCTCGACGATCTTCCGCCCCGCCTCGAGGAAGAGCTCCTTGCGGAAGGCGTGGGTGGCGAGGGTGGTGCCGTTGCCGGGCAGGGACAGGCCCAGCGCCTCGGTGAGGCAGTTCATCGAGTTCGCGGTGAACATGCCCGAGCAGGAGCCGCAGGTGGGGCAGGCGTTCTCCTCCACCTCGGCGAGCTGCGCGTCGGTGATCGAGTCGTTCGCGGACAGCGACATCGCATCGACCAGGTCGATCCGGTTCTCGGTGACGCCCTCGACGGGCTTGCCGGACTCGGAGGGGCCGCCGGAGACGAAGATGACCGGGATGTTCAGGCGCATCGCGGCCATGAGGTGGCCGGGGGTGATCTTGTCGCAGTTCGAGATGCACACCAGCGCGTCGGCGGTGTGGGCGTTGACCATGTACTCGATCGAGTCGGCGATGAGGTCTCGGCTGGGCAGCGAGTAGAGCATGCCGCCGTGGCCCATGGCGATGCCGTCGTCGACGGCGATGGTGTTGAACTCCTTGGAGACGCCGCCGGCCTCCTCGACCGCGCTCGCGACCAGGTCACCCATGTTCTTGAGGTGGACGTGGCCGGGGACGAACTGCGTGTACGAGTTCGCGATCGCGATGATCGGCTTGCCGAAGTCGCCGCTCTTCATGCCGGTGGCGCGCCAGAGGGCGCGGGCGCCTGCCATGTTGCGGCCGTGGGTCGAGGTGCGGGAACGGAGCTGAGCCATGCCCGTCATGCTACGCCGCCATTCGAGATGGCGGTGTCACCATCCGGACGCCGGACGGGGATCACACTGGTCACCGCTCAGACGATCGCCCCCACCCTCGCGACGGGGTTGCCCATCCTCCCGGCGTACAGCAGCGAGGAGGCCTGGTCGCCGAGATCCACCATCTGCAGGGTGTTGCGCAGCTGGAGACGGTTCAGGCAGGAGTGGGCGAAGGAGCCGGCGCGGAGGTCCACATCGCCGGCGAGGCCTCGGGCGAGGCCGGGGTGATCGGCCTCGTACTCGTCGAGCACGCTCGCGACCTGACCCCAGAACCGGTCGGCGGGAAGGATCCCGTCGGCGTCGAGGATCCCGGCGAGGTGACGCAGCACCCCGTCGAAGACGTCGGTGAAGATCGACAGCGCCTTCTCCTCCCCCGGCACCACGGCCCGCACCCGCTCCATGCCCTCCGGCAGGGCACGGCGGCCCACCACCGCCATCTCCTCGCCGATGTCCTTGTAGAACGCGCCGATCACCTGCTGCTCCCGCACGCGCAGGATGAGGTTCTCTCCGTGGGGCATCACCACCACGTCGTGGGCGAGCAGCAGGTGGACCAGCGGTCGGAGATAGGCGCGCAGGTATCCGGCGAGCCACTGCTCGGGCGGCAGGCCGGAGGCGCGCTGCATCGCCGCGGCGACGGAGCGGCCCTCGTGGTCGCGGTGCAGGAGCGCCGCCATGGTGAAGACCCGCTCCCCCGGTGCGAGCTGCGCGACCGGGTTCTCGCGCCAGAGCGCGGCGAGCATCTTGCGGTGCGGGTTCGTGGTGCGGGTGCGGTGGTAGGCGTCGCCCGTGTACCCGATCGCGGCGCGCTCGCGCAGCACGCGGAAGCCCTGGTCCGAGAACTCCGCATCGTCGGCGACGAGTGCGGCGAGCCAGTCGTTGATGGCGGGGGTGTCGCGCATGTAGTGCGGGGACAGGCCGCGCAGGAAGCCCATGTTCTGGATGGCGAGGGCGACCTTGACATAGGGGGCGCCCTCGCGGGTGCGGTTGAAGAAGGTGCGCAGGGACTGCTGGGGCTGCATCTCGTCGCCGCCGGCGCCGAGGGGGACGAGGTCGCCGCGGGCGATGTCGGGCGCGAAGGTGATCGGCAGGCGGTGGCCGGCCTGCCAGGGGTGCAGCGGCATCAGGTAGTAGCCCGTGGGGTCGAGGCCGCGATCCGTGAGCCGTGCGGCGAAGGCTGCGCGCTCCGCCGCCGACAGCGACCAGGCGGCGTGGTCCTCCTCGGTGAGGCCCTCGCCGAGGGCGAGGTGGCCGTGCTCGCGGCGCACCGCGACCCATTCCAGGCGGGTGGTGCGTCCCTGCTCGGGGGCAAAGGCGCGGTAGTCGGGCAGGGAGAAGCCGATGCGGCCGTTGCCCGCGAGGAAGCCGGGATGCCCCTCGGTCATCGCCGCCTCGATCCGTGGGAGGTCTGCGTCCAGGAGCTCCTCGGCCGAAGGCCGCTCACCGCGGCTCGCCTCCTCGAGGGTCGCGCAGCGGGCCGCGAGGGTGGAGGCGAGCTCCTCGAGATAGGTGGACAGGAGGTCGTCCGGGATGCCGAGGAGGTCCTGCAGCTCGGCCACGAGGACCTGCACGTCCAGCGGGGTGGGCGTGCCATCCTCGACGCGGGTGATCGAGGCGGGGTCGACGAGCCAGTGCTCGAGCGGCAGCACCCGGGCGGTGAAGCGGTAGCGGATATCGGCGCCGGGGACGGCAAGCTCCCAGGCCCCCTCGCCGCGCGGCTCGGGGGCGAGGACGCGCTCGTGGGAGAGCTCGGCGAGCGCCTTGGCGATCAGGTGGCGGTGGGCCTGCTCGGCGATGTCGGGGCGGAGATGGGCGGTGGACGTGGTGCCGGGGCCGAGTGGCGAGGCGGCGAAGTCCGCGCGGGTGCAGACGCTCAGCGCGGCGCGCTTGGTGCCGTCGCCGTCGGGGATCTCCACGTGCTGCAGCACCCGGAAGCCGGCGGCGGCGTTCTTGGCGAGCACGGCGCGGTTGCGCTCGTCGGGCTCGACGACCACTCGGGCGGCGCCTCGCTCGTGCAGGCACCAGGAGACCACCTCCCCCATCACCGCGGCGGTGAGCCCGTGCTCAGGCTCCCCGGCGGGCGGGGCGATCAGCAGGTGCATGCCGAGGTCGCCGGGCTCAGGGGCGAGCAGCCCGTCCGGCAGCAGCTGCGCGGGGTCGTAGGTCTCGACGTAGACGAGCGGGGTCCCGGCGCGGGTGCCGATCCAGCCCTGCTCGTGCTCGGAGGCGTCGACGCTGTCGAGGTAGGCGCGCACCTGGGCGGGGCTGTGCGCGGTCATGCCCCAGAAGCGGGCGCGGTCGGTGGTGAGCCAGCCGTGCAGCAGCTCGGCGTGGGCGGCGGGGTCCAGCGGGGTGAAGGTCAGGTCCATCAGGTCTCTCCTGGTCGGTGCGCGGCCGGCGGTCAGTGCGCGGCCGGCAGGCCGAAGGTCTGGAAGGCGATCGCTCGCTCGATCGGGTAGGGCTCGCGGCCCAGCACGGCGGCGAGCACCACGGAGGCGCGCCAGGCGCCGAAGCCGAGGTCCGGGGCGGTCACGCCGTGGGTGTGCTCCTCGGTGCCGAGCACGTGGAGACGGCCCGGTTCGTCGACCGTGTAGTCGCGGGCGACGTCGAGGCGGCCCGATGCGTCCCGTCGGACCCGGTCGCCGAGCGGGGCGAGGAGATCGGCGTCGCGAGGGCGGTACCCGGTCGCGGCGACCACGGCGCCGGTGCGGTGCTCGGCCGTCTCCCCCGTGAGGGAGTGGGCGAGGTCCAGGACGATCTCGTCGGCGTCCGTGCGGGCACCGGTGACGGCGGCGGCGGTGAGCAGGCGCGAGGGGAGCTCGCGCCCGCCGGCGGTGAGGCCGTAGAGCAGCTCGTGGATCTCGTCGATCAGGTCTGCGCTGATTCCCTTGTGCAGGGCGCGCTGGGTGCGGGAGAGACCGTCGCGGACGTCCTCCGGCAGCGCCCGGTGCAGGTCGGTGTACTCCGGGGAGGTCATCTCGAGGGTGAGCTTGGTGTACTCCATCGGGAAGAACCGCTCCGAGCGGGTCACCCAGTCCACCCTGGTGCCGCGCGGGGCGGCAGCGGCGAGCAGGTCGCGGTAGACCTCGGCGGCGGACTGGCCGCTGCCCACGACGGTGACGGAGCCCGCCTCCAGCAGGTCCTGCTTGCGGTCGAGGTAGTCGGCGCTGTGCAGGACCGCCGCGGGGCCGCCTGACGCGGCGAGCGTCTCGAGCGAGGGCGGGAGGTGCGGGGCGGTGCCGAGGCAGAGCGCGACGTGCCGGGTGCGCAGCTGCTCGAAGCGCGTGGTGGCGCCCTGGGCGTCGAGCACGGCGAGGGTGACCAGCAGGTGGTCGCCCTCCTCCTCGATCGCGAGGGCGCGGCGGCGCCAGCGCAGGGAGTCCAGCTGCTCGGCGACCCAGCGGCAGTAGGCGTCGTACTCGCTGCGCAGCGGCGCGAAGGACTCGCGGATGTAGAAGGAGTACAGACGCCCGGTGGCCTTGAGGAAGGCGAGGAAGGAGTACGGCGAGGTGGGGTCCGCCATGGTCACGAGGTCGGCGAGGAAGGGGACCTGCAGGGTGGTGCCCTCGAGCATCATGCCGGGATGCCAGGAGAAACCGCCCGCCTGGTCGACGAAGACGGCGTCGAGGTCGTCGAGGGGGTCGGCGAGCGCGGCGAGGCCCAGGCCGAAGGGACCGATGCCGATGCCGACGAGGTCGTGGACGTGCTGCGGGGCGGGGGTGGTCATCGGGTCTCCTCCGTGGCGGCGAGGCGGCTGCCGGCCAGCAGGCCGCGGCCGGTCGCGCGGACGAGGTCGAGCACGGCGGCGACGTCCAGCAGCGTGGTCTCGGGGTTCAAGAGGGTGAGCTTCAGCCAGGGGGTGCCGTCGATGGTGGTGCGGGCGACCATGGCACGGCCGGAGTGGAAGAGGATCCGACGGATCAGGGGCTGCAGCGCATCGGCGCGGCTGTCGTCGAGCCCTGCGGGGCGGAAGCGGAAGATGACGGTGGAGAGGTCGGTGGTGCCGAGCACGTGCAGGTCGGGATCCTCGGCCAGCACCTCCCGCACCTCGGCGGCGAGGTCGCAGCAGGCGTCGACCATGTCCCCGATCGCGTTCGGCCCGAGGGAGCGCAGCGTGGTCCACAGCTTCAGCGCGTCGAAGCGCCGCGTGGTCTGGAGGGACTTGTCGACCTGGTTCGGCTCGGCGTCCTCGGAGGCCGCCTCCGCGGCGGGGTTGAGGTAGTCGGCGTGGTGCGCGGTCGCGGCGAGGTCCGCGCTCTCCCGCACGATCAGGGCGCTCGAGGAGACGGGCTGGAAGCAGGTCTTGTGGTAGTCGACGGTGACGGAGTCGGCGTGCTCGATGCCGTCCAGGAGGTGGCGGCGGGTGCGGGAGAGGAGCAGGCCTCCGCCGTAGGCGGCATCGACGTGGAGCCAGGCGCCGTGGGCACGGGCGGCCTGGGCGATCTCGGGCAACGGGTCGATGAGGCCGCGGTCGGTGGTGCCGGCGGTCGCGACGATCGCCACGGGCAGCTCGCCCGCCGCCTCGAGGGCGGCGAGCGACTCGCGCAGCGCGGCTGCGTCCATGCGTCCCGCGGCGTCGGCGGGGACGGCGACGACGGCGTCCTCGCGCAGTCCGAGCAGGCGCGCGGAGCGGGCGACGGAGAAGTGGGCGGCCTCGGTGGCGAGGACCCGCAGACGGGGCAGCAGGGCGGCGCGGTCCTCGTCCGCGGCGCGCTCGGCGCGGGAGCGGGCGAGGAAGAGAGCCTGGAGGTTGGACTGGGTGCCGCCGGAGGTGAACACGCCGTCGCCGGCGGTGAAGCCGATCCGCTCGGCGGTCCAGCGCACCAGGCGCTGCTCCATCAGGGTCGCGACCAGGGACTGGTCAAAGGTGTCCACGGAGGTGTTGATCGCGGCGAGCATCGCCTCGGCGGCGACGGCGGGCAGCACGACGGGGCAGTTGAGGTGCGCGAGATAGGAGGGGTGGTGGAACCAGACGGCGTTGCCCGCATAGAGGGAGTCGACCTCGGTCAGGGCGGCGGCGTCCCCCACGCCGGGGCCGTCGAGGTCGACGCCCTCCACGAGCTGCTCGAGCCGCTGGCGGTCGGGGCCGACGGAGGGGGCTCGCACCGTGCGGAGCCGCTCGGCGACGTCGCGGGTGACCTGGCCGAGCAGGTCCTGGTAGGCGTCGGCGGTGCGGGCGGTGAGCAGTCCGGTCTCCGCGGCGGCAGTCCCGTCGGGGGCCGAGGCCGCCGGTCGCGTTGCGAGTGAAGCCATGGGGAGGACCTCCTGGGGCGGCGGGCCATCCGGACCCGCCGGGGTAAGGGTTGCCTACCCTAAATACGCACACGTGTCGTTTCGCAAACCCTGGAGCCGCCCGGATGAGAAGCGCCACGACGGTGCCGGATCGGACAAAAGCCGTGGACACGGGCTCGCGGAGGTGCTTATCCGATGCGTCCCGTGATGGACGGATGTCCGTCAGCAGTGCTCATGACGAGGGGCCGCCCCGGTGCGTCCGGAACGGCCCCTGTCTTGCAGGACGGGTGCGGGGTCAGACCCCGGCAGAGCTGCGCTCCGCCTGCGGGTCGGCGTCGCCCCCGTGCTCGGGATCCTGGCCCCAGACGTCGTAGTCCGTCTCCCCCATCGGCGAGGCGAGGTCGTCGTCGTGGTGGTCGGCACGGACGGGGAAGTCGGGGTCCTCGGCGAGCTGGCGGTGGAGGTCCGCCAGGCGCAGCTCCTCGGTCAGGGTGCGGTGCTCCTCGGCGGCGATCTGCTCCTCGGTGGGCTCATGGGAGCCCATGCCCACCTGGAGGTCCGGCTCGACCTCGGAGAGGGCGCCGACGCTCACGCGGTAGCGGTGGCGCAGGATCTCCAGGCGCAGCACGCGGGCGAGGAAGTAGATGCCCAGCAGGTTCGGGACCGACATCAGGAAGAACATCGCGTCGGAGAAGGCGATGACGGAGTCCAGCGAGATCGCGGCGCCGACGATGACGGCGAGCACCCAGGCGATGCGGAAGACGTTCTGCACCAGCACGGAGCTGCCGAAGAGGAACTTGGCGCTGAGCTCGCCGTAGTAGGCGTAGGCCAGCACGGTCGAGAACCCGAACAGGGCGACGGCGACGGTGAGGAGGGAGGGGAACCAGCCCGCGACGGTGCCGAAGGCGGCCGCGGTCAGCGCCACGCCGTCCTCGCCGCCGCCCTGGTAGACGCCGGTGATGACGACCGCGATCGCGGTCAGCATGCACACGCCGATGGAGTCGACCAGCGGCTCCCACAGGGCGGTGAAGCCCTCGGTGGCGGGCTCCTTCGTCTTCGAGGCGCTGTGCGCCATGCCCGCGGAGCCGACGCCCGCGGCGTTGGAGAACAGCGCGCGCTGGATGCCGATGACGGCCACGCCGATGATGCCGCCGGTGACACCGTCGGCCGTGAAGGCGCTGGTGAAGATCGTGGCGACCGCCGCGGGCAGCGCCTCGATGTTCACCAGGATGATCGCGAGCGCGCAGAGCACGTAGAGCACGGCCATCGCCGGCGTGATCGCAGAGGTCCAGCGGGCGATCTTCGTGACGCCGCCGAGGATCACGACCGCGGTGAGCACGGCCATGACCGCGCCGATCAGCCACTGGTTGCCCGAGAGGAACTCGCTGCCGGTCGAGGAGGCGACGATCGCGGCGACCTGATTGGACTGGAAGAGGTTGCCCGCGCCGAACACGCCGACGAGGGTGAAAATCGCGTACAGCACCGAGAGCACGCGGCCCAGGCGCCTGCGGCCGATCTGCGCGAGGCCGTCGCGCAGGTAGTACATGGGTCCGCCCTCGGTGGTGCCGTCGGCGTTGACCTTGCGGTACATGACGCCGAGGGTCGCCTCGGCCATCTTCACGCTCATCGCGAAGAAGCCGAAGATCGCGATCCAGAGCGCCGCGCCGGGGCCGCCGGCCGCGATCGCGACCGCGACGCCGGCGATGTTGCCGAGGCCGACGGTGCCGGAGAGCTCGGTGGCGAGGGCCTGGAAGCTGGAGACCTCGCCGGGGTCGGTCTTGGCGGTGTACCGCCCGCGGATCACCTGGATCGAGTGCTTGAGCCCGGTGATCGGCTGGAAGCGCAGCCAGACGGTCAGGAAGATCGCGGCCGCCATCAGCCACACGACGATGATCGGGACGCCGCCGAAGATCGGCGCCTCGTAGAACACGACGGCACTGAGGAAGGCGGCGATGGGGCCGAAGATCGTCTCGACGGCCGCGTCTATTCCAGGCATCTGAGGAGGTTCTCCTTCGGCGGGGGGTACGCCGGGTCGGGGGCTCGGGGCCCGCGGGGCGCCGGTCACCGGAGAGGGAGGCACCGCAACGGACGACGAATGACTGTACCGAGGAGTAGTGAGGCCCCCGGGCCGGTTCGACCTGCCGGAATGCTGGGCGGAACCTCGGCGCGACCTGGGCACTCGGACTGCATCGCCAGGCACCTGTCGGACAATCCGACCCTCGGAGCCTTTACCTGATGTTGACCTTCTTCGTGGAGACCCTCACACCCGGTCGTGACATGAGCAGGGCCGCCCCGGATCTCTCCGGGGCGGCCCCTGCCGCATGTCGGGTGCCGGTCTCGGGCCGGCACCGGGCTCAGCTGACGCCGAGCTTCTCCATGATGATCTCGCGGACGCGGTAGGCGTCGGCCTGGCCGCGGGTGGCCTTCATGATCGGGCCGATCAGGGCGCCGATCGCCTGGACCTTGCCGCCCTGGATCTTCGCGACCACGTCGGGGTTGTCGGCGATGGCCTGGTCCACGGCGGTGGTGAGCACGGAGTCGTCGGAGACGACTGCCAGGCCCTCGGACTCGACGATCGCGCCAGGATCGCCGTTGCCGTCGAGGACCTTCACCAGCACCTGCTTGGCGATCTTGTCGTTGATCTTCTTCGCGTCGACCAGGCCCTGCAGCTCGGCGACCTGCGCGGGGGTGATCGTGAGCGCCTCGATCTCGACGTCGCGGTCCTTCGCCACGCGGGCGAGCTCGCCCATCCACCACTTGCGGGCGGACTGAGCGGAGGCGCCGGCGGTGACGGTCTGCTCGATGAGGTCGAGGGCACCGGCGTTGATCACGTCGCGCATCTCGAGGTCGGTGAAGCCCCACTCCCCCAGCAGGCGGCGCCGGCGGGCGGCGGGCAGCTCGGGCAGCGCGGCGCGGATCTCCTCGACCCACTCGCGGCTCGGCGCGACGGGCACCAGGTCCGGCTCGGGGAAGTAGCGGTAGTCCTCCGCGTCGGACTTCGGGCGGCCCGAGGAGGTGCCGCCGGTGTCCTCGTGGAAGTGGCGGGTCTCCTGGACGATCGACTCGCCGGCGTCGAGCAGCCCGGCCTGACGGGAGATCTCGAAGCGCACGGTCCGCTCGATCGAGCGGAAGGAGTTGACGTTCTTGGTCTCGGTGCGGGTGCCGAGCGGGGCGCTCGGATCCTTGCGCAGCGAGACGTTGACGTCGGCGCGGACGTTGCCGCGCTCCATCCGCGCCTCGGAGACGTCCAGGGCCCGGAAGATGTCGCGCAGGGTGCGGACGTACGCGGCGGCGACCTCGGGGGCGCGGCCCTTGGTGTCCGGGATCGGCTTGGTGACGATCTCGACCAGCGGCACGCCGGCGCGGTTGTAGTCCACCTGGGAGTGGGTGGCGCCGTGGATGCGGCCGGTCGCGCCGCCGACGTGGGTGTTCTTGCCCGCGTCCTCCTCCATGTGGGCGCGCTCGATCTCGACGCGCACGATCTCCCCGTCCTCGAGCTCGACGTCGACCCAGCCGTCGAAGGCGATGGGCTCGTCGTACTGCGAGGTCTGGAAGTTCTTGGTGAGGTCCGGGTAGAAGTACTGCTTGCGCGCGAAGCGGCAGGTCTCGGCGATGGAGCAGTTCAGCGCCAGGCCGATCCGGATCGCGTACTCGACGGCCTTCGCGTTCACGACCGGCAGCGAGCCGGGCAGGCCCAGCGAGGTGGGGGTGATCGCGGTGTTCGGCTCGGCGGCGAAGATGTTCGGCGCGCCGTCGAACATCTTGGTCGCGGTGCCCAGCTCGACGTGGACCTCGATGCCGAGGACCGGGTCGTAGCGGTCGATCGCCTCGTCGAAGTCGACGGGGGTGATGTCGGTGGTGGTCATCGGGCTGCGCCTCCTGCGAGCTCGGGAGCCTTGGCCAGCAGCGGTCCGCCCCAGGAGTCCTCGAGCAGCGCCTCGAGGGCGCCGCCCACCTGGTACAGGCGCTCGTCGGCGCGGGCCGGGGCGAGGAACTGGATGCCGGCGGGCAGGCCGTCCTCGGCGAGACCCGAGGGCAGGGAGATGCCCGGGGTGCCGGCGAGGTTGGCGGGGATGGTGGCGATGTCGTTCATGTACATCGCGGTGGGGTCGTCGATCTTCTCGCCGAGGCGGAAGGCGACCGTGGGCGCGGTCGGCGAGGCGAGCACGTCGACCTTCTCGAAGGCGGCGGCGAAGTCGCGCTGGACGAGGGTGCGGACCTTCTGGGCGCTGCCGTAGTAGGCGTCGTAGTAGCCGGCCGAGAGGGCGTAGGTGCCCAGCAGGATGCGGCGCTTGACCTCGTCGCCGAAGCCGGCGCCTCGGGTGGCCTTCATGACGTTCTCCGCAGTGGGGTGGTCCTCGGGGATCACCCGCAGGCCGAAGCGCATGCCGTCGAACTTGGCGAGGTTCGAGGAGGCCTCCGAGGGCATGATCAGGTAGTAGGCGCCGAGCGCGTACTCGAAGTTCGGGCAGGAGACCCGGACGATCTCGGCGCCGGCGCGCTCGAGCTGGTCGAGGGACTCGGTGAAGCGGGCCCGGACCTCGGGGGCGAAGCCCTCGCCCTCGAGCTCCTCGATCACGCCGATGCGCAGGCCCTTCACGTCGCGCTTGCGGGCCGCCTCGGCGTAGGCGCCGACGGGGTCCGGCAGCGAGGTGGAGTCGCGCAGGTCGTGCCCGGCGATCAGCTCGTGCAGCAGCGCCGAGTCCTCGACGGTGCGGGTGACGGGCCCGGCCTGGTCCAGGGAGCTGGCCATGGCGATCAGGCCGTAGCGGGAGACGGAGCCGTAGGTGGGCTTGACGCCCACGGTGCCGGTGACGGCGCCGGGCTGGCGGATCGAGCCGCCGGTGTCGGTGCCGATCGCGAGCGGGGCCTCGTAGGCGCCGACGGCGGCGGCGGAGCCGCCGCCCGAGCCGCCGGGGATGCGGTCCCGGTCCCAGGGGTTGCGGGTGGGGCCGTAGGCGCTGGTCTCGGTGGAGGAGCCCATCGCGAACTCGTCCATGTTGGTCTTGCCGAGGATCGGCAGGCCCGCGGCGCGGAGCTTCTCGACGAGGGTCGCGTCGTACGGCGGGACCCAGCCCTCGAGGATCTTGGAGCCGGCGGTGGTGGGCTGGCCCTTGGTGACCAGGACGTCCTTGACGGCGATCGGCACGCCCGCGAGGGGGTGCAGCTCCTCGCCGGCCTCGCGGCGGGAGTCGACCTCGCGCGCGGTGGCCAGGGCCTCCTCCTCGTTGACGTGGAGGAAGGCGTTCAGGTCGCCGTCGACGGCCGCGATGCGGTCGAGGTGGGCGCGGGTGAGCTCCTCGGAGGAGGTCTCGCCGGCCTGCAGCGCGGCGGCCTGGGCGGCGGCGCTGCGGCGGATCATGTCGGGGGTGCTGGTGGAGTCGGTCATGCTCTCTCTCACTCCTCGCCCAGGATCTGCGGGACGGCGAAGCGGCCGTCCTGCGCATCGGGGGCGCCGGCCAGCGCCTCCTCCTGCGTGAGGGTCTCGGTCACGACGTCCTCGCGGAAGACGTTCGTCATGGCAATGGGGTGGGAGGTCGCGGGGACGTCCTCGGAGGCGACCTCGGAGACGGAGGCGACAGCGTCCATGATGGAGTCGAACTCACCGGCGAAGCGGGTGATCTCCTCCTCGGTGAGCTGGATCCGTGCGAGGTCGGCGAGGCGTGCGACGTCATCTCGTCCGATCGAAGGCATGGGGACAGTCTAGGACGGGCGCGCGCTCCGGTTCGACGGCCGCGCGGGAGTGCCGCTCACGCGTGTGCGGCGCGGGGTCGACGGGCTCAGGGCCGGGTGAGGTAGCGGTACTCGCCGGAGGGCGTGAAGCCTTCGCCGCGGTACAGGGCGCGGGCGGCGGTGTTGCCGGTCTCGACCTCGAGCAGAGCGAGGTCCGCGCCCTGGACGGCGGCGAGGGAGAGCAGGGAGCGCACCACGGCCCGCCCGAGCCCCTCCCGTCGGCGGCCTGGGTCGACGGCGATCCGGTCGAGCACGGCGATGGTGCGGCGGCGGTGCGGCACGAGCGAGGCGCGGCCGACGGCGACGATCTCGCGGGAGGCCGGGTCGGTGAGGGCGAGGTAGATCGCGGGGGTGCCGGCCATGATCTCGCGCAGCGTCTCTCGGGCACCGTCCTCGGGGCGCGGGGCGAGCCGCCAGGAGGCCTCGAGCCAGTTTTCGGGCGGTGAGCCGACGGTGATCGCGGCGCGCGGGTCGGGGGCGATGCGGAAGTCGGCGAGCGGGCGGAGCAGGATGTGGACCGGGGCGTTCTCGTCGTAGCCGCGCTGCGTCAGGGCCGCACGGACGGGCTCGTGGTCGAGGCCGTCGGCGGTGAACAGGCGGAAGGTGGGCGTCTCCCCCGCCGCGCCGAGGAGGCTTTCGATCCTCGTCAGTGCGGCGTCGAGCGCCGCGGTGTCCGTCGGCGGGTCGATCGGGACGACGCTGTTCGCACGACGGGTCACGCCGCGGGACCGCTGGAGCGCGAAGCCGTCCACCTCGAGGCGTGTCAGGGCTCGCCAGCCGCCGAGCAGCGCCTCGAGGAGGGCGGTGCCGGCGAGGGCCGGGGACGAGGTGGGGCGGGACCGCTTCGGCATGGCGGCGAGTGTACGGCGGGGGCCGGCCCGGGCCGATCCGCGGCGGCCCGCGGAGGGTTAGACTTCCGTCTCCGCCGCATCGCACCGAAGGGACCCGCCATGTCCGTCGATCCGAACATCGATTACACCTCGCACGATCCTGAGGACGGCGAGCAGGCCTCCCAGGATCCGAGGATCCGTGAGGCGCAGGAGCTCGAAGAGCGGATGCGTCGGGCGCTGGCCACGAAGGAGGACCCGCTGAGCGACTCCGAGTCCACCTCGGAGCGTCTGCGTCGGCTGGAGCGCGAGGGCGCGCCGTCGACCGAGAGTCCTGAGACCACTCAGCGCCGCTCCGGCGGCGGCATGAGCAGCAGCGGCAGATAGAGCACGCCCGAGAGGTTGTACGGGAAGGTGATCCGCATGATCGCCTTGATCCCCCAGTGCATCGCGAAGGCGCCGGCGGCGAACAGCCATCCGAGACGGCGGTCCGCGAGGGCCAGCGGTGCGCCGAGCTCGAGCACGAGCGATCCCGCCGCCATCACCGCGAACAGCCCGGTGTGCGGGCCGAGGACGTGCAGCAGCGGGTTCGACCCCTCGCCGAGCATCTCCTTGCGCAGCGAGTCCACCGCGACCTGGCTGCGCATCGACGCTCCGCTAGCCCAGCGCATCCCGTCGGGGCCGGTGAGCTTCGCGAGACCTGCCAACAGGTAGGTCAGGGTGACGGCCCCGTTCATCATGGCGGGCGTCGCGCCGTACATCCACGAGCGTCGCTCGGGCAGCAGCGTCCCGTCGCGCAGCACCGCATCCACGCTGAGTGCGTCGGCCGCGGGCGCGGCGCCGAGCACCATCGTGTGCAGCACCAGGTTGTTCTCGTGGTGGAACACCATCGACCACGAGTTGCGGTAGCTGAAGTTCCAGGTCTGCAGCGCCGAGTGCAGCGGCCCAGTGACCCGGTGCCTGATCCCGGCGGTGAACCGCGCGCCGGTGACCAGGGAAGCATCCAGCAGCGCGTCGGCGACCCGGGGCGGGAGCGGTTTCTTCAGCACCCGCGCGACGCCCACAGGATCGAAGCTCTCGCTCGCGGTGCGGTGCACGCCTCGATACAGCGAGCGGCGACGGCCGACGTGCCACAGGTGATAGCCGCCGACGGCGAGACGCAGCAGGGCGGGGGCGGTCGGGGACGCGGCGGGGGCGAGGTGACGCCGGGCGGTGTCCGCGAGACGGCGGAGCAGGGGGCTCATCGTCCGGCCTCCGTGCGTCCGGTCTCCCCCACGGCGGCGGGGCGGCTGCGGCGGCCCGGGACGGGCGCCGCCCCGACCAGCTCGATCGAGCGGGTGAAGTCCTCGCGGTCGGTGCCGCGCAGGTAGGTGTCGAGGTGGTAGCGGCCGCGGACCATGCGGACCTCGAGGATCCCGCGGTCCTCGGCGCGGTCGCGAGCGGCGACCAGCGCGGCGGCGTGCTCGGCGAGGTGCTGCCCGTCGCCGTCCCGCACCCGCCTGCGGACCTGGCGGCGCACGGCGTTGAGCCCGCCTGTGCCGAGATAGCTGTAGTGCAGGGGCCGGGAGGTGCCGTCGGCGTCGATGCCGAGCAGGTGCGCGACCCGGTAATGGGCGGAGCGCCGGGCGGAGAACATCGGATAGTGGGAGAAGGGGAAGGAGTCGCGTACCTCTCCCTCCGCGACAAAGTGGCGGGCGGGCAGGGCCACGGCGGTGAGCAGGGCTCCCGCGAGGAGGCCGGCGAGGAGTCGGGTGGCAGGGGTGTCGGGGACGGAGGCTCCGGCGGAGCGACGGTGCAGCGCTGAGGAGGTCATGTCCGGAACACTAGAGGCGCCGGATGAGACGGGGTGCGCAGGGGATGAGAGGTGCATGAGAGCTGTCTCAGACACCCGCCCACGACCGTTCCTCCCCAGCGTGCGGGTGTCCACGACGCTGCCTCGGGGTCGTCGGTCGTCGGTCCGGCTTGCCACACTGGGTCCATGAGCACGACGCCGCACACCCCCGCCGCCCCGACCGACAGCGCCGCGCTGCACGAGGAGGCCGTCGAGTCGCTGCGCGCCCTGACCGGGCGGGCGGACGCCCGCTTCCACCCCGGCCAGTTCGAGGCGATCCAGGCTCTGGTCGCCGAGCGACGCCGCGTGCTGGTCGTCCAGCGCACCGGCTGGGGGAAGTCGGCGGTGTACTTCCTCTCCGCGCTGCTGCAGCGGCGGCGCGGGGCGGGGCCGGCGCTGATCATCTCCCCGCTGATCGCGCTGATGCGCGACCAGGTCGCGGCCGCGAGGCGGGCCGGGGTGCGGGCCGAGGCGATCAGCTCCGCGAACCCCACCGAGTGGCGGGACATCGAGGAAGGGCTCGCGGCGGATGGGATCGACGTGCTGCTGGTCTCCCCGGAGCGACTGGTCAACCCGCGCTTCCGTGAGGAGCAGCTGCCGCGCCTGGTGGACCGCTGCGGACTGCTCGTGATCGACGAGGCCCACTGCATCTCCGACTGGGGCCACGACTTCCGGCCCGACTACCGCCGGCTGCGGGATCTCGTCGCCGAGCTCGGCTCCGGGGTGCCGGTCCTCGCGACCACCGCGACCGCGAACTCGCGCGTGGTCGCCGACGTCGCCGAGCAGCTCGGCACCGGCGGGGCCGACGGCGAGGTGCTGACCCTGCGCGGCTCGCTCACCAGGGAGTCGCTGCGGCTGGGGTCGATGTCATTGGCCGATGACCGCCAGCGCCTGGACTACCTGGTGCGGCAGCTGGACTCCTTCGAGGGCTCGGGGATCATCTACGCCCTGACCGTCTCCGCCGCGGAGGATCTCGCCTCTCTGCTGGACCGGCCCGGGCGGCGGGTGCGGGCGTACACGGGCCGCACCGATCCGGAGGAGCGAGCAGAGCTGGAACAGGCGCTGAAGGACAACGAGGTCAAGGCCCTCGCCGCGACCAGCGCGCTGGGGATGGGCTTCGACAAGCCGGACCTCGGCTTCGTGATCCACCTCGGGGCGACCTCCTCCCCCGTCGCCTACTACCAGCAGGTGGGCCGTGCGGGCCGCGCCACTGACCGGGCGGACGTGCTGCTGCTGCCGGGGAAGGAGGACCGGGCGATCTGGGAGTACTTCGCGACCGCGTCGATGCCCACCCAGGAGTCCGCCTCGCAGGTGCTCACCGCGCTCACGGAGTCCGGTGCGCCGCTGAGCACCCCGGCGCTCGAGGCGCGGGTGGACGTGCGCCGCAGCGCCCTCGAGCTGCTGCTGAAGGTGCTCGCCGTGGACGGCGCGGTCCAGAACGTCAAGGGCGGCTGGGTCTCCACCGGCGCGCCCTGGCACTACGACGCCGAGCGCTACGAGACCGTCGCCCGCGCCCGCCGCGACGAGCAGCAGGCGATGCTCGAGTACGAGGCGCTCTCCGGAGGTCCCGAGCAGTGCCGGATGATGTTCCTCGCCCGTCAGCTCGACGATGAGACCGCCGTGCCCTGTGGGCGCTGCGACGTCTGCGCGGGGCCAGATCACGAACCCCGCGATGCGGAA
>NZ_KV788670.1:0-4053 GCF_001807385.1 Brachybacterium sp. HMSC06H03
GGGCCGGGACCCGCACCGGCGCGCGCTCGTCGCGGCGCTCGCGACCGCCCGGGTGCTGGTGCCGATCATGGCGGTCGCGACCGAGACGGGCACCACCGCCCACGGCCTCACCGGCGACAACGGCGCCGACATGGCGATGGTCTCGATCACCGCGCCCGACGGGACGACGGTGCTGCCGCTGTTCACCTCGGTCGACCAGCTCTCCGCCTGGCGCGGGGATGCTCGGCCCGTGCCCGTGGTCGCGCCGCAGGCGGCGCAGGCCGCGGTCCAGGAGGGCTGCACCGCGCTGCTGCTGGACGCCGCGACGCCCGAGGCCGAGGGCGGCCCCGTGCTGCTGCCGCGCTCGGTGCTGTGGGCGCTCGCGCAGGGGCGCGAGTGGATCCCGCCGCATGAGGACGGCGAGCTCGCCGCGGAGCTCGAGCGGGTCGGGACCTCCGCCTCGCCCGCCGTGCTGGGCCTCGCGGCCCGCGCCGGCGAGCGCGCCGAGGTGGATCTCCACCTGCGGCTGCGCCCGGGGCTGACCGCGGAGCAGGTCTCCGCGGTGGTCCAGCTGGTGACGCAGGGGCTCGGGGAATCGCAGCTCGTCGCCGAGCGGATCAGCTCGATGCGGCTCGTGCTCGGCTCCTGAACCGGAGCCGGTGCCGGAGCCGCAGCCCGGCCCGCGACGCCGCGGCCCGACCTCGTCAGGAGACCCGGCCGGTGTACTTCTCTCCCGGCGCCTTGCCCGGCTCGTCGGGGAAGGGCAGGGCCTCCGCGAAGGCGAGCTGAAGGGAGCGCAGACCGTCCCGCAGCGAGCGGGCGTGCTCGTTGCCGATCTCAGGGGCGGCGGCGGTGACCAGGCCCGCGAGGGCGGTGATCAGCTTCCGCGCCTCGGCGAGGTCCTGGTACTGCCCGGTCTCCTCGTCCTCGGCGAGGCCCACCTTCACCGCCGCGGCGCTCATCAGGTGCACGCAGGCGGAGGTGATGATCTCGACCGAGGAGACCTCGGCGATGTCGCGCAGCTCGTCGGCGCCGATCCCCTCGTCGTGGCTGTGCGGGGCGTCGTGGCTGTGCGGTGCGTCGTGGCTGTGCGCGGCGTCGTGCGCGTGCGGGGTGCTGTCGTGGGAGTGCTCGGTCACTGGGGGTCCTTCGTTCTCGGTCCGCGTCCGGCTCGGACGCGGTGCGGGGGTGGTGGTCCGCGGCGGGCGGAGGGAGTGGCTCAGCCGGCCAGGGGCAGGGATCCGGTCATGTCCTCGTCGAAGTCGACGAGGATCGCGGAGGGCTCGGTGCCGATCGGCACGTCGAAGACCAGGTGGACGGTGCCGCCGCCGCCGCCCGGGATCTGGGTGGGCCTCTTGCTGTCGGCGATGTGCACGCGGCTCGCATCGAGGTCGAGCGGGTGGGTGGCGCCGTCGGCGGACTCCAGCGAGATCGACTCCGGGGTGAGCGGCACCGCCCGGTCGCCCTGGTTGTCGATCTCGACGGTGGCGATGACGAACTCGCCCTCCGGCGCGACCGGGTCGGAGCGGCTGCCGACGCTGCGCACGCCCGCCTCGGTGCTCACCGCGGTCATCTCGACCTCGCCGATCGTCGCGCTGCCGCCGGAGTCTCCGTCCTGCGGGGCGGCGGTCCCGGCGGGCGCCGACGGATCGGAGTCGCCCGGGTCATCGGAGCCCAGGGCGCTGAAGGCGAGGATGCCCCCGCCGACGGCGACGGCGAGGACCAGCACGGCGACGAGGACGATCGCACCGATGAGCAGTCCGCTGCGGGAGCCCTTCGCCTCGTCGGGATCCTGCACCTTCGCGGGCCGACGGTTGGGGACGGCCGGGCGCGGGGGAGGGGTCGGGAACCCCTCGGGCACCGGGCGCAGCATCGCGCGGGGAGCGGTGACGCCCTGGACGCCGGTGACGGAGCGGCGCTCGGTCTCGGAGAGGTCGTGCGGGCCCTCGGTCTGCTGGGCGGGCTCGCCGCCGCCCGGAGCCGGGAGCTCCTCGTCGTTCCCGTAGCCGTACTCGTGGGAGGCGTCCACGGGGCTCTGCGGGGCGGGGAGCTCCGGGGTGCCGGTCGGCTCCGCGGGCGCGGGGTCGGTGGGGAGCGCTGGCCGGCCGTCCTGCTCGGACGCCTCGCGGTCGGTGTGCACCTGTACTCCTCGCTGATCGCGGCCTGGCGGCGCGACGCACATCACCTGGACGTCCGTCGCACTCCTGGTAGGATAGTCGACTGGAACAGGTCGAAACCCTCGTCATACGTTCCTCAAGTGGAGTCCCTTCCCACCTCGTGGCGTCCAGCCGCTGGGTCAGTATCGCAGTCGGGCGTCATCGTCCGGCGAGCGGGCCGTCGTGCCCGACCGCCGTGCCAGCGCTCGCACCTTGGGGCCTCCGCATGATTGCGGGGGCCTTCGTCGTCTTCCGACTCGAAACAAGGTGAGGAGCCAACATCAGCGAACAGCGCATCAACGGTCAGATCAGGGTCCCCAAGGTCCTCCTGGTCGGTCCCAACGGCGAGCAGGTCGGTGAGGTCCGTGTCGAGGACGCCCTGCGTCTCGCCCAGGAAGCAGACCTCGACCTGGTCGAGGTCGCACCGGGTGCGAACCCGCCCGTCGCGCGGCTCATGGATTACGGCAAGTACAAGTACGAAGCCAACCTGAAGGCCCGTGAGGCTCGGAAGAACCAGGCGAACACGGTCCAGAAGGAAATCCGGATGGGCCTGAAGATCGACACGCACGACTACGAGACCAAGCGTCGCAACGTCGAGAAGTTCCTCGACGGCGGCGACAAGGTGAAGGTCATCATCCGCTTCCGCGGCCGTGAGCAGTCCCGTCCCGAGCGGGGCGTCAAGCTCCTGCAGCGCATGGCGGAGGACGTCTCGGAGTACGGCTTCGTCGAGTCCCACCCGCGGCAGGACGGCCGCAACATGGTGATGGTCTTCGGGCCTCACAAGAAGAAGGCTCAGGCCATGGCCGAGGCCCGCAAGCGCAAGACCGACGCCGAAAAGGCAGCGGCTCGCGGCAAGGACGACGAGTCCGCGCCCGAGGCCGAGGCCGGCGCCGAGTCCTGAGAACGTCACAAGGAGAAACAGGCCAATGCCGAAGAACAAGACCCACTCGGGTACCAAGAAGCGCGTCCGCGTCACCGGTTCGGGCAAGCTCATGCGGGAGAAGGCGAACGCTCGCCACCTCCTGGAGCACAAGTCCTCCACCCGCAAGCGCCGTCTGGGCTCCGACACCGACGTGTCGAAGGCCGATGCCAAGCGCATGAAGAAGCTGCTGGGCCGCTGATCGCCCACGCGGGAGCACGGCTCCCGCGACCCTGAACTTACGATCGAAGGAGTATCACGTGGCACGCGTGAAGCGGGCGGTCAACGCCCAGAAGAAGCGTCGGGAGATCCTCGAGCAGGCCAGCGGCTACCGCGGCCAGCGCTCGCGCCTGTACCGCAAGGCGAAGGAGCAGGTGCTGCACTCGCAGACCTACAACTTCCGCGACCGCAAGAAGCGCAAGGGCGACTTCCGTCAGCTCTGGATCCAGCGCATCAACGCGGCGTCCCGCGCCAACGGCCTGACCTACAACCGCTTCATCCAGGGCCTCGGGCTCGCGGGTGTCGAGGTGGACCGTCGCATGCTCGCCGAGCTCGCCGTCAACGACGCGCCGGCTTTCGCCGCCCTGGTCGAGGTCGCCAAGAACGCCCTCCCCGAGGACGTCAACGCCCCCGCGGCCTGAGATCGCTGCCCGTCCAGCGATGACCGAGCGCCCGGATCAGTCCCCGATCACCTCCCCCCGCTCCGCGCGGGTGCGGAAGGTGGCGGCGCTGACCGGGCGCTCGGCGCGTCGCAAGCAGGGACGCTTCCGCGTCGAGGGGCCGCAGGCCGTGCGCTCCCTCCTCGCGCACCGGCCCGAGCTCGCCCTCGAGGTGCACCTCACCGAGCGCGCCGCCGAGGCGCACCCCGAGCTCGAGCGCCTCGCCCGCGCGGCGGGCGTACCGGCCCGCCTCGTCGACGAGCAGATCCTGCGCGCCATGGTGCGCGAGAGCGGCCCGGCCGACGCGACCGCCGACGTCGCGTCCGCTCCCGCCGCCGGG
>NZ_KV788671.1:0-5158 GCF_001807385.1 Brachybacterium sp. HMSC06H03
GGCGACCGGGGCGCCGATCCGGGCGGCGGGGCCCGCGTCCAGCAGCACGAGGTTGTCGCCGCCGGCGGCGTCGGCCGCGAGGACGGCGAGCAGGCTCAGCACCGCGAGGGCGGGCAGGAGGGCGAGGAGGGCGCGGCGCAGCGTCATGAGGCGATCACCAGTCCCACCCAGAGGGCGCCCATACCGGTGCCGACGCTGAGCATCAGGTAGGCCAGCGCGATCGAGTAGGCGCCGCGGCGGGCGAGCACGACGATGTCGTGCGCGGCGGTGGAGAGGGTGGAGAGCCCGCCGCAGAAGCCGCCGCCGAGCAGCACGTAGAACACGCCGCCCGCGCCGGTGGCGGAGCCGAGCCGCGCCACGACGATGCCGAGCAGGAAGCAGGCCGCGACGTTGACCAGGAAGGTCAGCCAGGGCACGAGCCGCTCCCCGTTCTCGATGCCGCGGGCGGCGATCATGCGGGTGCCGGCGGTCTGCACGCCCCAGCGGGCGACCGCCCCGAGGCCTCCGCCCACGCAGACCACGGCCAGGCTGAGGACGAGCTGCAGCGCCGTCATGCCGCCCCTCCGTCCGTCGCCTCGAGCCCCCGGGCGCCGAGGCGGTTGCCCAGCAGCAGGCCGAGGACGACCGCGCCGAGGCACAGCACGAGGGTCAGCGCGGCGTACAGCAGGGCCAGCAGCGGGAAGTCCGCGCCGATCATCGCCGAGCCCTCGAGCACCACGGTGGACATGGTGGTGAAGCCACCGCACAGCCCCGTGCCCAGCAGCGGGCGCATCCACGGCCGTCCTTCGCGCACCTCGAGCACGCCGTTGAGCGCGCCGAGCCCGAGGGAGCCCAGCACGTTCACGATGAGGGTCGCCCACGGCACCTCGACCAGCGTGGGGGTGGTCACGGTGGGGTCGAGCACGGTCAGCAGGAAGCGGAGCATCGCCCCGAGCGCCCCGCCGGCGGCGACGAGCAGGGCGATCCGCCAGGTCGCCGGCGCCGGACGGACCGGGCCCGAGACGAGGGTCTCGGAGTCGGCGACGTCCACGTTGCGCAGGGCCGCCATCTCCACGGTGTGCATGCGGGGGTCGTCGCGCCGCGGCGGCGGGGAAGAGGGCGGGCTCGAGGTCACCGCACAAGGGTACTAAGGAGCGACCTCTCGCCTCTCAGCCCCAGACCAGGCCCAGGGAGGGGTCCTCGAGCACGGCGGAGACGTCGCGCAGCAGCTCCGCGCCGAGCGCCCCGTCGATCAGGCGGTGGTCGAAGCTCAGCGAGAGGGTCGCGACCCGGCGCGGCTCGATCCGCCCGTCCACCACCCACGGCTTCTCCTTGATCGCGCCGACGCCGAGGATGGCGGACTCCCCCGGGTTCAGGATCGGGGTGCCGGAGTCGATGTCGAAGACGCCGTAGTTGGTGATGGTGATGGTGCCGTCGCGGGTGTCGCGCAGGGAGGTGCGCCCGGCCCTCGCGGTGCGGGCGAGCTCCCCGATCCCCTCGGCGAGCTCCCGCAGCGTCATCAGGTGTGCGTCCTTCAGGTTCGGGACGATGAGGCCGCGCGGGGTCGCCGCAGCGATGCCGAGGTTGACGTAGTGCTTGTAGACGATCTCCTGGGCGTCCTCGTCCCAGGAGGCGTTGACCTCGGGATTGCGGCGGATCGCGACCAGCAGCGCCTTCGCGATCACGGCCAGGGGGCTGACCTTCACGTCGGCCCATTCGCGCGAGGCGCGCAGCTGGGAGACGATCCGCGTCACGCCGGTCATGTCGATCTCGTTGAACACCGTGACGTGCGGGGCGGTGAAGGCGGAGGCCACCATCGCCTCGGCGGTCCGCTTGCGGACCGAGCGGATCGGGACGCGGGTGGTGCGCTCGTCGCTCGTGACGCCGGAGAATGGCTGGTCACGGGTGGTCTTCATGACGTCGCCGAGGTGCTCGGGCGCCTGCGGGGACTCCTCGGGGAAGTACGCACCAGCGCCGTCGTGAGCGGCGGCCTCCGCGCCGTAGGAGCGCTGCTGGGCGTTGAGCACGTCCTGCCGGGTGACGGTGCCCTCGGGGCCGGTGGCGAGCACGTCGTGCAGCGCGATCCCGAGGTCGCGGGCGAGCTTGCGCACCGGCGGCTTGGCGAGGATCCGGTCGATGGGGACCTGCTGCTCCGCGGCGGGCTGCGCGGGCTGGGCCCGGCGTCGGCGGCGGCGCGTGCCGGTGGCCCGCTCCCCGTAGCCGACGAGGTTCTTCGGCTCCTGCGCGGCCGGCGCGCCCTCGCCCTCGCTCGCGGAGTCGGCGGGCTGCTCCGTCTGCCCCTCGGCCTGCTCGGCGGCCTGCTCCGTCGCCTGGGCGGAGAGCTCGGCGGCCGACGGGTCCGCCTCCGCCGCTGCGTTGGAGGGGGCGGCGGGTGCCTGGGCCGGGATGGCCCCGCCGGTGGTGTCGACGCGCATCAGCGGGGCGCCGACGGGCACCTCCTCGCCGACCGCGACGAGGATCTCGACGACGGTGCCGGCGACGTGGCTGGGCAGCTCGACGGCGCTCTTGGCGGTCTCGACCTCGACGACGGGGTCGTTGATCTCCAGACGGTCGCCGACGGCGACCTTGATCTCGAGGATCTCGGCCTCGGTGAGGCCCTCGCCGGGATCGGTGAGGGCGATCGTGACGATCGAGGAGGCGTTCATGGTCGTGATCCTTTCACGCGGCGGGCGCGCGGGTCAGTGCTCGAGCAGACGGTCCACGCCGTCCAGCACCCGGTCGAGGTCGGGGAGATAGGCGTGCTCCATGCGGGAGGGCGGATAGGGCAGGTGGTAGCCGCCCACGCGCAGCACCGGCGCCTCGAGGTGGTAGAAGCACTGCTCGGAGATGCGGGCGGCGATCTCGCCGCCGAGCCCGCCGAGCACGGGGGCCTCGTGGACGATCAGCAGGCGCCCGGTGCGCCGCACCGAGTCAGCGATCGTGGGGTAGTCGACGGGGGCGAGGGAGCGGGCGTCGATCACCTCGAGGTCGAGGCCGTCGGCCGCGGCGGCCTCGGCGCTCTCGAGGACGACGGGCATGCTCGGACCCCAGGCGAGCACCGTCGCGTCGGTGCCGGGGCGCACCACCTGCGCCTGCCAGGGCGAGAGCTCGGGGCGGTGGTCGGGGTCGACGTCGCCCTTGACCCAGTAGCGCCGCTTGGGCTCGAGCATGAGCACGGGATCCTCGGACTCGATCGCCTGGCGGGTCATCCAGTACGCGTCCTGCGCGGTGGAGGGGGCGAGGATGCGCAGGCCCGCGGTGTGGGCGAAGAGCGCCTCGGGGCTCTCGGAGTGGTGCTCGACGGCGCCGATGCCGCCGCCGTGCGGGATCCGGATCACCATCGGCATGTTCACCCGGCCGGAGGTGCGGTTGTGCATCTTCGCGACCTGGGTGGTGATCTGGTTGAAGGCGGGGAAGACGAATCCGTCGAACTGGATCTCGACCACCGGCCGGTAGCCGCGCAGGGCCAGGCCCACGGCGGTGCCGACGATCCCTGCCTCCGCGAGCGGGGTGTCGACCACGCGCTGGGGGCCGAACTCGGCGTGGAGCCCGTCGGTGACGCGGAAGACGCCGCCGAGCACGCCGATGTCCTCGCCCATCAGCAGGACCTTGTCGTCGGCGGTCATCGCGTCACGCAGCCCCGCGGTGATGGCCTTCGCGATCGGGAGGGTGGAGGAACTCGTGCTCATGCGTTCATCTCCTCCCGCTCGTTCCTCACAGTTCGTCGACGAACAGTGCTCATGCCAGCCCCTCCTCGTCCTCGAACTGGGCGACGTACGCGAGGTATTCCTCGCGCTCGGCGTCGACGATCGGGTGGGGCTCGGCGTAGGGGTGGTCGAACATGCGCACCGGGTCTGGGTCCTCCATGCCGTGGATGTGGTGATGGAGCTGCATCGCGAGGTCGTGCGCCTCCTCGTCGCAGCGGGCGACGAAGGCCTCGTCGATCTCGCCGAGCTGCTCGAGGTGGCGGCGCAGGCGCAGGATCGGGTCCTTCTCCGCCCATTCCTGCTCCTCCGCGGCGGGACGGTAGCGGGAGGCGTCGTCGCTGGTGGTGTGCGCGGCCATGCGGTAGGTGAGGGCCTCGACGAAGATCGGCCCCTCCCCCGCGCGGGCCGAGTCCAGGGCGGTGCGCACGGCGCCGAGCACGGCCAGGACGTCGTTGCCGTCCACGCGCACCGAGGGGATGCCCCAGCCGCGGGAGCGCTGGGCGAGGGGGACGCGGGTCTGGACGGAGGTGGGCACGGAGATCGCCCACTGGTTGTTCTGCGTGTAGAAGACGACGGGGGCCTGGAAGGAGGCGGCGAAGGTGAAGGACTCCGAGACCTCCCCCTCGCTCGAGGCGCCGTCGCCGAAGAGGGCGAGGACCGCGGTGTCGGTGGCGCTGTCTCCGGTGCCGACGACGCCGTCGCGCTGCAGCCCCATCGCGTAGCCGACCGCGTGCGGGGCCTGGGAGCCGAGCACGATCATGTACGGGTGGGTGCGCAGCTCGTTGGGGTCCCAGCCGCCGTGGCTGATGCCGCGGAACATCTCCAGCAGGCGCCACGGCTCGATGCCGCGGGCCCAGGCGACGCCGTGCTCGCGATAGGTGGGCACGAGATAGTCCTGCTCGCGGGAGGCGTGGCCGGCCCCGATCTGCGCGGCCTCCTGCCCGAGCGCGCTCGCCCAGAGGCCGAGCTGGCCCTGGCGCTGCAGGCTCGTCGCCTCGAGGTCCGCGGCGCGGATCATCACCATGTCGCGGTAGTAGCCGCGCAGCCGCTCGGGGGTGGCGAGCCCCGCCTCCTCGAGCACGGCGTCGAGCTGCTCGTGCGGGGTGCGGGTGCCGTCGGGCCCCAGGAGCTGGACCATCGGCTCCTCGGCCGCGACGTCGGGGATCGTGGATCGGAAGACGCTCACAGGGGCGAGCGTAACCTACGGTGCCGTAAGTTCCAAGGAGGGGACGGCCCGCCCCGCCTCAGCGCCGCCGCGTGCCGAGGGCGGCGCGGGAGCGGCGCAACGCCCCCTCCCCCGCGTCCGGCAGGGCCGCCGCGAGCGCGATGAGCAGGCAGTCCGCGATCGCGAGCTGGGCGATGCGGGAGGAGGTCGCGCCGGCGCGGAAGGACGGCTCGCGCGAGGCCGTGAGAAGCACCTCGTCCGCGCCGCGCGCGAGCGGGCTCGCCGGAGCGCCGGTGACGGCGAGGGT
>NZ_KV788672.1:0-1730 GCF_001807385.1 Brachybacterium sp. HMSC06H03
GACGGCGCCGGCCGCGTCCTCCTCGGCCTCGGCGGCGCCCTCCGCGCCCCCGGCCGCGGCGGCGTCGCCCTCCTCGTCCTCCATCTCGCTGGCGAGCGCGTCGAGCTCCTCCATCTGCGCCTCGAACTCCGCGGCGACGCTGATCAGCTCGGCGAGGTTCTCCAGGCGGGACTCGTCCTGCGGGTCGTCGCTGCCCTGCAGCTCGGCATAGTAGCCGGAGCGGGTGAGGATCGCCTCGAGCAGCTCGGCGGGGCCGTCGCCGCGCTCGGCCATCGCCTGGAGATCCTCGAGCATCGCCACGAAGGTGCGCACGGCGTTCAGCGAGCGGGTCGCGATGCCCGGCGCCTCCTCCGCGCGGCGCAGCGCCTCCCCGAAGCCGATCCGGTCCCGCTCGGCGAGCATGGCGATCGCGGCCTCGGCACGGTCGCCGATCCCGCGCTTGGGGACGTTGAGGATGCGGCGCAGGTTGATCTCGTCGGCCGGGTTGGCGAGCACCTGCAGGTAGGCGATCGCGTCCTTGATCTCGCGCCGCTCGTAGAAGCGCGTGCCGCCCACCACGCGGTACGGCAGGCCCACGCGGATCAGCTGGTCCTCCAGCGCCCGGGACTGGGCGTTGGCACGGTAGAAGATCGCGATGTCCCCGGCACGACGGCCGTCGTCCACGAGCGCGTCGATCTGACGGCCGATGTAGCGGGCCTCGGACTGCTCGTCGTCGGCGACGTAGAGGGTGATCTGCTCCCCCTCGCCCTGGTCGGTCCAGAGGTTCTTCTTGCGGCGGCCCTGGTTCTCCTCGATCACCGCGTTCGCGGCGGTGAGGATGTTCTGGGTCGAGCGGTAGTTCTGCTCCAGCACGATGGTGCGCGCGGAGGGGAAGTCCTGCTCGAACTCGATGATGTTGCGGATCGTCGCACCGCGGAAGGCGTAGATCGACTGGTCGGAGTCGCCCACCACGGTGAGGTCGGCGCGCGGGTCCTCCCCCACCAGCTCCCGCACCAGCTGGTACTGGGCGGCGTTGGTGTCCTGGTACTCGTCCACCAGCAGGTGGCGGAAGCGGCGCCGGTAGCCCTCGCGGATCGCGGGGTTCTCGCGCAGCAGCGCGACGGTCAGGCCGATCAGGTCGTCGAAGTCGACGGCGTTGGCCTGACGCAGGCGCTCGGTGTAGTTCGTGAAGATCTTCGCGAGCGTCTTCTCGAACGGGTTCTTCGCGCTCTCGGCCTGATCGGCGAAGTCGATCGGGTCCACGAGGTCGTTCTTCAGCGTCGAGATGCGGGAGGCGAGCGCGCGGGGGGCGTGCTTCTTGGTGTCGAGCTGGAGGTCCTTGGCGATCGTGGTGATCAGGCGCAGCGAGTCGGCGCTGTCGTAGATCGTGAAGGAGCTCTTCAGCCCGGCCGCGGCGGCGTCGCGGCGCAGGATGCGCACGCAGGCGCTGTGGAAGGTGGAGACCCACATCGAGCGGGCGGCGGGGCCGATCAGCTCCTCGACGCGCTCGCGCATCTCGGCGGCGGCCTTGTTGGTGAAGGTGATCGCGAGGATCTCGCCGGGCAGCGCCTCGCCGGCGCGCAGCAGGTGGGCGATGCGGCGGGTGAGCACGCGGGTCTTGCCGGAGCCGGCGCCGGCGACGATCAGCAGCGGGCTGCCCCGGTGCTCGACCGCCTCGCGCTGGGCGGGGTTCAGGCCGTCGACGAGCTCGGCGAGGGCGGGTGAGTCCGCCGGGACCCGCCGACGGGACG
>NZ_KV788673.1:0-24241 GCF_001807385.1 Brachybacterium sp. HMSC06H03
CGGGTCCGCGGAGCGCGCGTCGGCACGTGGGGTGCCGGCCGGCACGGAGTCCGAGGGGCGCGCGTCGGCAGGTCGGGCGTCGGCGGTCCGCTCGTCGGCCGGGGCCTCGGGTGCCGAGGCGGGCGTCGCCGCAGTGTCGATCCAGGTGCGCTTGGGGTTCGGGGCGCCGAAGGCCGCGTCACGGTTCCGTCGAGCCTGCTCCTTGGGGAGCGGTGTGGATTCCGTGCGTCGGACCGGTCGCTGCCTGTGCCGTCCGGACCGACGGCGGCTGCGGCGCGGGGCCGAGAAGGGGTCCGTCATACGCCACATCCTAGGGATATGCCCGCGACAGGACGCACAGATCGCTGTGTGGACCTCGTGGAGGTCCGCTCCGGGGCACCGCACGGGACCGCTCTCGCGCACCGTACGTAGCATGGTGCCCATGCGCCTGGCCCATACCCCGACGACCGACCTGACCTACGACGACTGCTTCTTCCTGCCCGGTCGTTCCGCGATCACCTCCCGCTTCGACGTCGACCTCGGCAGCGACGACGGCACCGGCACCACGATCCCGCTGATCGCCGCGAACATGACCGCTGTCACAGGGCGTCGCATGGCGGAGGTCATGGCGCGCCGCGGCGGCCTCGCCGTCCTCCCGCAGGACCTCGCCCCCGAGCGCATCGACTCGATCGTCCGCTCCGTGAAGTCCCGGGACCTGCTCGTGGACCACCCGCTCACCCTGACCGTCGACGGCACCCTCGGCCAGGCCGCGGATCTGCTGCCCAAGCGCCCCCACGGCATCGTCGTCGTGATCGACGAGGACCGCCGCCCCCTCGGCACCATCTCCGCCGAGGAGATCGCCGGTCGGGACTCCTTCGCCCAGGTCGGCGACGAGCTCAGCACCGACGTGCCGATCCTGACCCCCGAGGACCTCGAGGTCGAGCCCGCGCGCCTGCACGCCCGCATCGCCGCGACCCACCACGACGCCGCCGTGGTCGTGGACGCGGAGGGCGTGCTGCGCGGAGTGCTCACCGCCACCGGCGTGCTGCGCTCGACCATCTACCGCCCGGCCACCGACGCCGAGGGCCGCCTGCGCATCGCCGTCGCCGTCGGGATCAACGCCGACGTCGCGGGCCGGGTCCGCGACCTCGTCGACGTCGGCGCGGACGTGATCGTGCTGGACACCGCCCACGGCCACCAGGACAGGATGATCGAGGCGATCCGCACCGCACGGGCCGAGCTCGGCCCCCGCGAGGGGACGGCCGTGCGCCTGGCCGCGGGCAACATCGTCACCGCCGAGGGCACCCGAGAGCTGATCGAGGCCGGCGCCGACATCGTCAAGGTCGGCGTGGGCCCGGGCGCCATGTGCACCACCCGCATGATGACCGGCGTCGGCCGCCCCCAGTTCTCCGCCGTGCTCGAGTGCGCGGCCGAGGCCCGCCGCCTGGGCGGCAGCGTCTGGGCCGACGGCGGCGTGCGCCATCCCCGCGACGTCGCCCTCGCGCTCGCCGCCGGCGCCTCCAACGTGATGATCGGCTCCTGGTTCGCGGGCACCTACGAGTCGCCCGGGCAGATGCGCACCGACGAGTCCGGACGCCGCTACAAGGAATCCTTCGGCATGGCCTCCAAGCGGGCCGTCTCGCACCGCACCGCCCACGAGGACGCCTTCGCGCGGGCCCGCAAGGGCCTGTTCGAGGAGGGCATCTCCACCTCGCGGATGTACCTCGCCGACGGCCGCGGCGGCGTCGAGGACCTCCTCGACGAGATCACCGCCGGGGTGCGCTCCTCCTTCACCTACGCGGGCGCGGCCAGCACCGAGGAGTTCCGCGAGCGGGCGGTGATCGGGCTGCAGAGCGCCGCCGGCTATGCCGAGGGCCGTCCGGTCGCCAGTTCCTGGAGCTGACCGACGCCGGGTGGCCGGGCGGAGCCTCCCGACCGGTCGCCCCGCCGCGCCCGGAGCGGCCTGCCCGGTCGGCCGCCGCCCGCAGGCCGGCCGGGCGTGGGGAGGTCGGGGCGCGCGGCGACGGCCGGTAGGCTTCGGACCATGACGACTCTCGTGATCGGTGGTGCCGGATACATCGGGTCGCACGTGGTGCGACTCCTCCTGGAGCAGGGGCAGCAGGTGGTCGTGGTCGACGACCTCTCGACCGGCCTGCGCAGCCGGACGGAGGGGGCCGAGCTCATCGAGCTCGACGTCACCCTGCCCGATGCGCGCGAGAAGCTCGCCTTCCACCTGCGGGCCTCCGGCGCGGACTCGGTGATCCACTTCGCCGCCCACAAGCAGGTCGGGGAGTCCGTCGAGAACCCGGAGATGTACTGGCACGACAACATCGCGGGCCTGGCCAACGTGCTCGCGGCCTGTGCGAGTGCCGGGGTGCGGGACGTGGTCTTCTCCTCCTCCGCCGCCGTCTACGGCGTGCCGGACGTGGACCTGGTCACCGAGGACCTCGCCCCGCAGCCGATCAACCCCTACGGCGCGACCAAGTACGTGGGGGAGTGGATGCTGGCCGATGCCGAGCGCGCCCACGGCATGCGCACCGTCGCCCTGCGCTACTTCAACGTCGCCGGCGCCGGCTGGCCCGAGCTCGCGGACACCGCCGTGATGAACCTGGTCCCGATCGTGCTCGACCGTCTTGAGCAGGGGAAGGCCCCGATCGTCTTCGGCGACGACTACGACACGCCCGACGGCACCTGCATCCGCGACTACGTGCACGTGCTCGACCTCGCCCACGCCCACATCGCGGCGCTGGACTACCTGCGCGGCGAGGAGCGGCCCCACCGCACCTTCAACGTCGGCACCGGCGAGGGCTCGAGCGTGCTCGAGGTGATCGAGGCGATCGCCCGCGCGAAGGGCATCGAGATCACCCCCGAGATCGGGGAGCGCCGCGCGGGCGACCCCGCCCGGCTGATCTGCTCCGCCGACCGCATCGCGAAGACCCTCGGCTGGAAGTCGGAGCACGGCCTGGACGACATCGTGCGCTCCGCGGTCGAGGCCCGCTCGGCGGGGATCACCCCCGACGTCGAGGCGTATCCCGAGGCCTGAGACACCCTGCCGCCTGATGCCACGGCGCCCCTGCTCCACGAGGAGCAGGGGCGCCGTTCTGCGTGGGTCTCTGCGTGAGGCGTCCCGGGCCTGCGCCCGCCGCTGCCGGGAGCGCTCCCGCTCAGGGAGGAGAGCGGTCGCTCAGGTGAGATAGCGGTAGATCGGGTCGTGCGGGTCGATCCGCTCGATCTCCATGTTCGAGGCCGCCATGCGCGCCATCAGCGGCTCGAGGTCCTCGCGGTGCCCTATCTCGAGGCCCACCAGCGCCGGGCCCTCCTCACGGTTGTTGCGCTTGATGTAGTCGAACAGCACGATGTCGTCGTCCGGACCCAGCACCCGGTCCAGGAAGCGGCGCAGTGCGCCCGGCTCCTGCGGGAAGGTCACCAGGAAGTAGTGCTTGAGCCCCTCGTGGACGAGGGACCGCTCGACCACCTCGGTGTAGCGGGAGACGTCGTTGTTGCCGCCGGAGACGACGACCACCACGTCCCCGCCGTCCTCGCCGGCGCGGGCCAGGCCCTCGATCACGCCGGTCGCCACCGCGGTCGCGGCGAGCGCCCCGGCCGGCTCGGCGATGATCCCCTCGACCTGGTACAGCTCGAGCATCTGGGTGCACACCGCGCCCTCGTCCACCGCGACCAGCTCGGGACCGATCGCCTGCACCATCCGCAGCGGGCCCGCTCCCACGCGGCGCACCGCCGCGCCGTCGACGAAGCGGTCCATCTCGTGGAGCGCGACCGGTCGGCCCGCACGCACCGCCGCGGCCATCGAGACCGCGCCGGCGGGCTCGACGCCGACGATCCGGGTGGAGGGGCAGCGCTCGCGCAGCCAGGCGCCGCAGCCGCCCAGCAGCCCGCCGCCGCCGACGGGCAGCACCATCGTGCCCAGCTCCCGGCCGTGCTCCTCGCGCAGCTGCTCGGCGGCCTCGAGCGCGACGGTGCCCTGGCCGGCCATGATCGTGGGGTGGTCGAAGGGAGGGACCTGCACCGCGCCGGTGCGCTCGGCGTCGTCGGCCGCGGCCTCCGCGGCGTCGTCGAAGGTGTCCCCGATCAGCACCAGCTCGACCAGGTCCCCGCCGATCGAGGTGATCCGCTCGCGCTTCTGCCGCGGCGTGGTGCTGGGGACGTAGATACGGCCGGACACGCCGAGGGTGCGGCAGGCCTGGGCCACGCCCTGGGCGTGGTTGCCCGCGCTCGCCGCGACCACGCCCGCCTCGCGCTGGTCGGCGTCGAGGGAGTCGAGGAAGAGGTGTGCGCCGCGCAGCTTGTAGGAGCGCACGGGCTGGAGGTCCTCGCGCTTGAGCCAGACGTCCGCCCCGGCCAGAGCGCTCAGGCGCTCGCTGTGCTCGAGCGGGGTGCGGCGCACCGTCGTGCCCAGGCGCTCCGCGGCCTGCTCGACGTCCGGGGCGCGGACGGGCAGCGGGGACTGTTCGGAGCGGGAGGTCGTGGTCACGCGCGGTCCTCCTCGGGGCGGGTCTGCTCGGGGGCGCGGCCGGTCCCGGAGCCGCCGTCCGCGGGCACGAGCAGCGCGGTCGCCATCGCGGCCAGGCCCTCGCCCCGGCCGGTCAGCCCGAGCGCGTCGGTGGTGGTGCCGGAGACGGCGACGGGGGCGCCGGCGGCGGCGGTCATCGCCGCGCACGCCTCCTCGCGGCGGCGGGACAGCCGCGGCCAGTTCCCGATCACCTGCACCGAGATGTTCCCGATCTCGTAGCCGGCCCCGCGGACCAGGCGCGCCGCCTCCCCGAGCAGCCGGGAGCCCGAGGCGCCCTCCCACTCGGGGCGGCCGACGCCGAAGTGCGTGCCGAGGTCGCCGATCCCGGCGGCGGAGAACAAGGCGTCGCAGGCGGCGTGGCAGGCGACGTCGGCGTCGGAGTGCCCCTCCAGCGCCCGCTGGCCCTCCCAGTGCAGGCCCGCGATCCACAGCTCGCGCGGGGAGTCCTCGGGGGCGGCGGCGTGCACGTCCACGCCGATGCCGATCCTGGGTGGTGCGGGCGTCATCGGGTCCCGTCCGGGTCGATGCGCTCCAGCAGGCGGTCGATGTCGTCGAAGGTGACCTTCGGGTTCGTGCCCAGCAGGAGGGGCATCCCGGAGACGCGCGGGATGCCGAGGGCGTCGGGGAGGTCCACGGTGGAGACCACGAGGTCCGCGTGGAAGTCCGAGGAGAGCAGGTCCATCACCGTGGCCTGCACGACGGTGACGCGGCGGCCTCGGGCGGCGATGTGCTCGCGCACCTGCTCCGCGACCAGCGCGGAGGTCGCGATCCCGGCGCCGCACACGATGGCGATGGTGAGCATTCGAACTCCTGGTGCAGGGGAAGCGGGGGTGGGCGTCCCGGGGCGCGACGGAGGCGCCGACGGTCCGCCGACGAGGCCGATTCTGTCACGTCCGGTCCGCACCGGGCAGGCGGAGGTCCCTCCCCGGACGGTCCGCGCCCCGCCACCGTCTACGATGCCTGCGTGACCCAGCCCCGCCGCTCGCGCCCGGCCCGTCCCGTCGGACGGGCCGCCGGCGTCGTGCTCGCCGGGGGCTCCGGCACCCGGGTCGGGGCGGGCATCAACAAGGCCTTCCTGCAGCTGTCCGGGCGGAGCATCGCCGCCTGGGGCCTGAACACCCTCGCCAGCCTCGAGGGGGTGGGGATCCTCGTGTTCGTGGTCCGCCCCGAGGACCTCGAGCACGCCCGCTTCGTGGAGGCGCGCGAGACCGATGTGCCGCTGGAGATCATCCCCGGCGGGGACACCCGCCAGGAGTCCGAGCTCGCGGCCCTGCGCCATCTCGCGGACCGGATCGACAGCGGCGCGGTGGACACCGTGCTGATCCACGACGCGGCCCGCCCGCTGGTCTCCCACGGACTGGCCTCCGCGGTCCTGCACGCCGCGCGCGAGCACGGCGGCGCCGTCCCCGGGATACCCGCCGTGGACATCGCCCCGGTCGCGCCGGGGGAGCGGCTCGCCGGCCCGGGGGAGCAGCGCGCCGGTGCGGGGGAGCCGGGCGCCGGACCCCTCGTGCGCGTGCAGACCCCGCAGGGCTTCCACGCCGCGACCATCCTGGACGCCTACGAGGCGGCCGCGCGCGACGGCTTCGTCGGCACCGACACCGCTTCCTGCGCCGAGGAGTACACCGACATCCCGGTCACCTGGGTGCGCGGCGAGGAGACCAACTTCAAGATCACCTACGCCCAGGACCTCCTCCTGGCCCAGGACGTGGTCAGCGCGCTAGGTTTGAGGTCTTCGTGAGGAGGAGACGATGAGCGTCGAGGAGAGCTTCCTGCGGTGCACCGCGTGCGAGCAGGACGCGGAGCACGAGGTGGTCTACGCCGGGCGCTTCGTGTCCCAGATCCGCTGCACCGGCTGCGGCGCGGTGACCCGACTGGACGTCTCGGAGGACTACCTCCCCGACCTGCGTCAGCGCATCTCCAGCAAGCCGCGCCGGCTCATGCGTCGGCTGCGCCGCGACCCGGGCGAGCTCGCGACCAGCCTCCCCGAGCGCACGCTGTCCAAGCCGCTGCGGATGGCGCAGGAGTTCCGCACCGTCTGGCGCAGCCGCCAGGACGGCTGAGCGCGGGCTCAGCCGCGGCGGGCCAGTCCCCGTCGGTGCGAGGTGTCCCGGGCCAGGCCCAGCGAGATCTGCGCCTGCCACAGCGTGAGCCGGTCCAGCACCGCGAAGCCCGAGTGCGATCCCTGGACGGTCCCCACCCGGGCGCCGGCGGCCAGGGCGGCGTGGATCTCGTCGAAGCGCCCGCCCGGAGGTGCCTGCTCCGCGGGGGTCTGCGCCGGGTCGAGGGCCGTCTCGAGCACCTCGCGCCGCAGCAGGCGGGGGCTCTGGAGGCCGGCGAGGGTGGAGCGGTCCACGTTGCGCAGCCCGCCCGGCAGCACCTCCTTGACCGAGTCGGTCATCGCGACCACCGGCACCACCGCGTCCAGGCCTCCGTGCAAAGAGGCGAGGACCTCGGCGATCACGGTCTGCGGGGTCAGTGCGCGCTCGGCGTCGTGGACGAGCAGGAGCGGGTCGTCGCAGGCCTCGAGCGCGGCGCGCAGCGCCCGTCGGCGGTCCCCGTCGGCCGCGAGGACCCTCAGGCGCGGGTCGAGCAGCGCCCGCAGGTGTCCCGCCGCCTCGGAGCGGGCGACGACGACCGGGGCGGGCAGGCCCAGCGCATGGAGGGTGCCCAGGAGCCGCTCGATCAGGCGCGAGCCGCCGAGCGTCTCGAGGGACGGCGTCTCGGCGTCGTGCGAGATTCCCGGCGCGGGCGGCGCCAGGGCGAGCACGAGCGGTCGGACCCGCCCCGGGGCGGACGAGGACGTCACCGGGGCGCTCAGGAGGCGAGGACCTCGTCGAGGATGGTCTCGGCCTCGGCCTCGTCGGTCTTCTCGGCGAGGGCGAGCTCGGAGACGAGGATCTGGCGCGCCTTGGCCAGCATCCGCTTCTCCCCGGCGGACAGGCCGCGGTCCTGGTCGCGGCGCCACAGGTCGCGCACGACCTCGGCGACCTTCTTGACGTTGCCCGAGGCGAGCTTCTCGACGTTGGCCTTGTAGCGGCGGGACCAGTTCGTCGGCTCCTCCGTGTACGGCTGGCGGAGCACCTCGAACACCTCGTCGAGGCCCTCCTTGTCCACGACGTCGCGGACGCCGACGAGGTCGACGTTGTCGGCGGGGACCTCGATCGTGAGATCGCCCTGGGCGACCTTGAGCTTGAGGTAGGTGCGGTCCTCGCCCTTGATGGTGCGGGTCTTGACCTCCTCGATGAGCGCGGCACCGTGGTGCGGGTAGACGACGGTCTCGCCGACAGCGAAGTTCATGTGATGGGTCCCCTTTCCGGCGTTCATCCTACCATCCGGGTCGGATGGTAAAATGCCCGCCGACCAGCGCCGACCCGCCCTCGTCGCCGGTGCGGAAAGCGGTGCTGAGCGGGGGAGTCGCCGGGCGGCCCGCAGCGTCCGGCGCGGCGCGGCGAGCGCCGAGGAGCCCGTCGCCGGAACTGCGGCGCGGGGTCCGTCCGAGGTGCCGCGGTGGGGTACCCTGTGAGGGCTGTCCCCGATCGTCCCCGCCGCTCCGCGGCATCGAACAGGAGTCCTCCGTGCGCCGTCCCCGCCGTCTCGCACTCTCCGTCGCCGCCCTGGGCCTCGCCCTCGCGGTGTCCGGCTGCACCTTCATGAGCCCGGTGCAGACCCACGAGTTCTACCAGGCGGGCGACGGCACCAACGCGAACCTCGAGATCGACGGCACCTTCCACGTCGGCGTGCGCAACGCCGTGCTGGTGATGGACGAGACCGGGGCCCCGACCTTCTCCGCGACCGTCGTGAACTACTCCGACGAGGACCTCGTCGTCGAGCTCGAGGGCCAGGACGAGGGTGCCGCCGTGTTCTCCACGCGCGTGCAGGTCCCGGCGCAGGGCACGGTCGAGCTCGGCCCCGAGGAGGGCCAGCAGGCCGTGGAGATCGGCGCGCTCGACGTTCTCCCGGGGACGATCCTCGATCTCGCGGTCACCTCCGGGGACCTCTCCACCACGGTCTCGCTGCCCACGCTCGAGACCACCCTCAGCCACTACGGGGAGAGCGAGCCCGCCGCCGGCTGAGCCCGGCTCCGCGCGAGCCCCCTGGACGACGAGCGCCCCGCAGCCTGGCTGCGGGGCGCTCGCGCGTTCCGGGACGTCACCGGCCCTCGCTCAGGCCCCGGACTCGAACTTGTAGCCCAGCCCGCGCACGGTCACGAGGTGGACGGGGTTCTTCGGGTCGTCCTCGATCTTCGCGCGCAGGCGCTTGACGTGGACGTCGAGGGTCTTGGTGTCGCCGACGTAGTTCGCGCCCCAGACGCGGTCGATGAGCTGGCCGCGGGTGAGCACCCGGTCGACGTTGCGCAGCAGCATCTCCAGCAGCTCGAACTCCTTCAGCGGGAGGGCGACCTCGGTGCCGTGGACCTGCACCACGTGACGCTCGACGTCCATCATGATGCCGCCCGCGGTGAGGGTCGTGTCCTCCTCCGCCTCGGCCGTGTCCTGGCCGCGCCGCAGCACGGCCTTGATCCGGGCGAGCAGCTCGCGGGAGGAGTAGGGCTTGGTGACGTAGTCGTCGGCGCCCAGCTCGAGGCCCAGCACCTTGTCGAACTCGTCGTCCTTCGCGGTGAGCATGATGACCGGGACCGAGGAGGTGCGGCGGATCTCCCGGCACACCTCGGTGCCGCTCATCCCCGGGAGCATGAGGTCCAGGAGCACGAGGTCCGCGCCGTGGGCGGAGAAGATGCGCAGACCGTCGGTGCCGGTGTCCGCGACGGCGACCTCGTAGCCCTCCTTCCGCAGCGAGTAGGAGAGCGGGTCCGAGAACGATTCCTCGTCCTCCACGATCAGGATGCGTGTCATCTCAACTTCCCTTTCCAGAGGGTCGGTCGGAGGGTCGGGGGCGCTCGTCGCCGGGAGCGTCGGTCGAGGCGGTCGTGCGCGGGTTCGCGGAGACCTCGAGCGTGCGGGAGCCGACGGTGATCGTCTCGGTGCGGCCCATCTCCGGCAGTCTGAGGGTGAAGGTCGATCCCTGGCCCTTCATCGACCAGGCGGTCACCTCGCCGCCGTGGTCGGTCGCGATGTGCTTGACGATCGCGAGGCCCAGGCCGGAGCCGCCGGTGCTTCGCGAGCGGGCCCGGTCCACGCGGAAGAACCGCTCGAAGACCCGCTCGAGGTGGTCCTTCGCGATGCCGATGCCCTGATCCTTCACGGACACCTCGACCATGCCGCCGTCGCGCCGCACCGAGATCCCGACCCGGGTGCGAGGGTCGGAGTAGGTGATCGCGTTGGAGATCAGGTTGGACAGCGCCGTGGTCAGCATCGAGGAGGAGCCGAAGACGCGCAGCCCGCTGCTGGCGCCGACGGCGACCTCGATGTTCGAGCCGAGCGCGAAGTTGCGGTTCAGCGCCACCGCCTCCTCGACCACCTCGTCGACCTCGACCGGCTCGGCGTCGGTGAGGGCGGAGCTGCCCTGCACGCGCGAGAGCTCGATGATCTCCTGCACCAGGTGGGAGAGGCGGCGAGTCTCCGTCTGCATCCGCTCGGCGAAGCGGCGCACCGCGTCGGGATCCTCCGCGGCGTCCTCCATCGTCTCGGCGAGCAGCGTGATCGCGCCGACGGGGGTCTTCAGCTCGTGGGACACGTTCGCGACGAAGTCGCGCCGCGTCTCCTCCACCCGCACCGCGCGCGTGAGGTCGTCGGCCAGCAGCAGCACCCCGTGCTCGCCGAGCGCCCCGATCCGCACGTCGATCACGGCGTCGGTGTCGCCCTGGGCGGAGCGGCGCACCGTCAGGCGCTCGTCGCGGAACCCGCCGTTGCGGCCGACGTCCGACGCGAGCTCCATCAGCTGCGTGCTCGCCAGGCGCGGGTAGTCCCCCTCGGCGGCGCGCACGATCCCGTAGGAGTACGCCATGGGGGAGGCGCGCAGGACGTCGCCGACGGAGTCCAGCACCACATAGGCGGAGGAGAGGATCGCGAGCACCTCCGCGGCGGCCTCGGGGACCACCTCGTCCCGCGCCGCCGGCTGCTCGGCGCGGCGGCTCTCGGAGCGGCGCAGCGCCGACGTGGCGACGACTCCGATCACGAGTCCGATCGCCGCGGCGAGCAGGAGCAGGGCAGACTGGGGCACCAGGACAGCCTAGGCCCCGTGCGCTCCGCGCTCCCGCCACCTGTCGCAGGGCGGGACGAACGAGGGGAGGAGTTCACGGGGACTACGCTTCGAGTTCACCCAACGGCGATGCACGTTCATCCGGCATTGCGAGGATCGGGGAGAAGTCCCCATCAGACAGAGGAGCGAGAACATGCGCGAGGCCTACCAGAGCGATCTGCGGCACATCGTCGACGACCTGCTGGACATGGCCGAGCTGGTGAGCACGGCCCTGGCGGATGCGACCAGGGCCCTTCTCGAGGGCGACCTGGCCCTCGCCGAGCGGGTCATCACCGCCGACCCCCACATCGACGACCGTCACCTCGAGCTCGACGCGAAGGCCGTCGAGCTCCTCGCTCGACAGGCCCCGGTCGCCACGGACCTGCGCCTCCTGGTCGCCACCCTGCGCATGAGCTCCTCCCTCGAGCGCATGGGCGACCTCGCCGCGCACATCGCGCTGATCGCGCGCCGCACGCACCCGGATGCCGCGGTCCCCGAGCAGTTCCGCGAGAAGATCGCGCGGATGTCCGAGGTGGGCCTGGAGTCCCTCAAGGGGGCCTCCGAGGTGATCGCCAACCGCGACCTGGCCCAGGCAGCCGAGGTCGAGAAGGGCGACGACGAGCTGGACGAGCTCATGCTCCAGGTCTCCCGCGAGATCTCCTCGGCCGCGCCCGGCACCTTCACCGCCGGCCAGGTCATCGACATGACGCTGCTGATCCGCTTCTACGAGCGGATGGGCGATCACGCGGTCTCCCTCGTGCGCCGCGTCGGGTTCCTCGTCACCGGCGACGCGATGGACACCCTCTCCGAGGGCGTCGACGTCCCGGAGTTCTGAGCCGGGCCCCGGAGCTCCGGGCCGGCCGCTCCCGGGCCCGACGGGTCCGCGGACGGCCGAGCATGACGGAGTGCGCGCACGACGGAGCCCGAGCGCGACGGAGTCCGAGCACGACGAAGGGGCGCCCCGCAGAGTCTGCGGGGCGCCCCTTCGTCGTCAGGCCGACAGGCCGTCGGCCGCTCGGGTCAGCCGCGGTTCGGGCGGGGCCGCCTGGTGGTCAGCCGCTCCGCGCCCGTCTTCGCCCCGCGCTGGGCCGCCGTCCGCAGGCCCTGCAGCAGCACGCCGGAGACCAGCGCCCACAGCATCAGCTTCCAGACCGGCTGGTCGTCGTCGGGATCCCTGATCGCCTGGATCTCCGCCTTCGAGGCGCCGTCCTTCTTCGCCTGCTTGCGCCGCGCGGCGACGTCCTTCTTGGCGGCCTTCTGGGACTTGGTGGTCGGGGCGTCCTCGCCGAACACGACTCCCCAGCCGGTCTCGGCCGCCTTCTTGCCGACGGAGGCGGCGATGATCCCCGCGACGGGGACGATGATGCTCACGAGCGGATTGGCCACGGTTTCCTCCAGGCGTCGGGTTCGCGGGTTCTCTCCTGCGAAGGGGCTCAGTAGACCCCGGCGTACTGAGCGTAATAGGTTCCCATGTCGTCCGTGCGCAGTGCCTCGCGCAGCACGTCCATCGCCTCCTCGTCGGTCGCCACCACGCTCGCGCCGCCGCTGGTCGTGGTGGGGCCCCCGTGGGGGACGGAGAGGAAGTGGAGGTCGTCCCCGCGGATCGAGCGGAGCGACAGCCCGAGCTTCGTCATCTCGCCGGCGGTGAGGCCCTCGTCGGTGGTCAGGTACGGGGAGACCTCCTCGATCGTGTCGGCGAGCTTGCGCGGATCGGTGAGGGTGTCGGCGCTGATGAGCTTGTCGGCGATGCCCTTGAGGACCGCCTGCTGGTTGCGGTTGCGCTGGAAGTCGCCGTCGGCGAACTGCTTGCGCTGGCGCACGAAGACCAGCGCCTCGTGGCCGTCCATCGACTGCGTGCCGGCGGTGTACTCGATGCCGTCCGCCTCGAAGTCCATCGGGACCTGCACGTCGACGCCGCCGAGCGTGTCCACGAGCCCCTCGATGCCCTCGAAGTCGATCAGGGCCACATGGTCGATCGGCACCCCGGTGTAGTCCTCCACCGTCGTCACCGCCAGGGAGGGGCCGCCGAAGGCGAGGGCCGCGTTGATGCGGTCCTTGCCGTGGCCGGGGATGTCGACGTAGAGGTCGCGGGGGAAGGAGGTGATGTACACGCTGTCGCCGTCGTCGGCGATGTGCACGAGCATCATCACGTCCGAGCGCTGGCCGGTCACGCCCTCCGCGGCCGCGTCCTCCTCGGAGCGCTTGTCCGAGCCGAGCAGGAGGATGTTCTGCCCGGTGCCCTCCTCCGCCTCGGGGCGCTCTCCCTCGGCGCGGGTGATGTCCACGACGGAGCGCTTCTCGTAGGAGTTCCGCAGCCCGCTCAGATAGCTGCCGACCACGATGCCGACGCCGATCACCAGCACGGCCACGAGGCCGAACGCTATGAGCGCCGCGCGGCGGCCTCGTCGGCGCTCCGTGCCGGCGTCCGAGTCGTCGTCCCAGTCGGCGGGCAGCTCGACGTCGTCGTTACGGTTCATGGATCGGTCCCCTCGTCCGGTGCCGCCGGGGCGGTCACAGCCTGCGGTAGGCGAGATCCCATATTAGGCGTCCGGCCTGCATCCCCTTGGACTCGAAGCTGGTCTTCACACGACCTCCGTACCGCGGCGCCCAGCCGGTTCTCGCCATGCCCTCGGGGACGGCGTCGGAGCTGACACCCTCGGGGCGCGGGCCGTCCGGATGCACGAGCTCCAGCTCGGGCCTGGCATCGAGCTGGCGGCGCATGTGGTGGGCGTAATGCGCCCAGTCGGTGGCCAGGCGCAGGTGCCCGCCGGGGGCGAGCAGCGGGAGCACCGCATCGAGGAAGGGCGGGTTGATCAGGCGCCGCTTGTGGTGCCTGGCCTTCGGCCACGGATCGGCGAAGTACACCCACAGCTCGGAGATCGAGGCCTCGGGCAGCATCGCGGGCAGCGCCCTCTGGGCATCCAGGGGCAGCAGGCGCAGGTTCCGGGGGTGCTCCGCCTTCTCGACGCGGCTGAGCGTCTGGGCGAGTCCGGGGAGGTACACCTCGACGCCCAGGTGGTCGCGCTCGGGATGCGCGGTCGCGGCCGCGACGATGTTCTCGCCCAGGCCGCTGCCGACCTCGACGACCAGCTCCGCGCGGCGGCCGAAGACCTCCTCGACATCCAGCCGGGCCCCGTCGGCCGGGAGCGTGTCGCGCTCGCCGCGCGGCGGGTCCAGCACGTACTCGGGGGATAGCCGGTCCCAGGAGTCGCGGCGCGAGGGCGTCAGCCGTTCGCCGCGGCGCACGAAGGAGACGACGTCGCGGCGGGTGGTGCCGGCATCGCGTCGGGCGGGATGCAAGGGCGGGGGAGTGGTGGGCGGGGTCACGGCTGCCTCAGGACGCGCGACGGATCTGATCGCCCTCGACGACGATCTCTACGCTCGGCAGGTGACGGGTCGCGGGGCCGACGAGCACCTCGCCGCTGGTCGCGTCGAAGCGCGAGCCGTGGCAGGGGCAGTCCAGCTCGGTCTCCGCCTGGCGGAGGGCGCAGCCGTTGTGGGTGCAGTAGCCGGAGTAGGCGGAGACGTCCTCCCCGGTCCCGCGGACCAGGAGCACGAAGGGCTGCTGGCCGCCGAAGTTCACCAGCGTCGAGGCGTTCTCGGGCACGTCCGCCAGCGGGATCGAGCCCTCCTCCGCGCGCAGCGGCTCGGCCGTGCCGAAGCCCTGGTCCTCCGGAGCGCAGGCCGCGAGGCCTCCGAGACCGGCCGCGGAGGCGGGCAGCAGGAGGGCGTGGCGGCGGGAGAGGCAGGGGCGTTCCATGCCGCCAGGATAGTCAGGGTCGCCGGGCGTCGGGGCGCGGCGGGGAGCGGGTGTGACCGCCGCGACCGCCTCGTGATCGTCCCACGATCCTCCCGGGGCGCGCCGGGGCATGCACAGCGTCGCCGCCGCGCCCGCGGCTCAGACCTCCGCGGCCTCCATCTCGCTCGGGTCCCAGGTGAGGATGCCCCCCGCGCGCCAGCCCCGGTCGCGCACCGCGTCCAGCGCCTCCCGCTTCCTCGCCGGGGTGAGCCGGTCGAGATAGAGGGACCCCTCGAGATGGTCGACCTCGTGCTGGAGCGCGCGGGCGAGCACCCCGCCCTCGTCCTCCAGCACGACCTCGGCCCCGTCGAGATCCGTGCCCGTCACCCGGGCGCCGCGGTGCCGTGCGGTGGGGAACCCCTCGCCCGGCACGGAGAGGCATCCCTCGAGGGTCTCCTCGTCCAGGGTGATCCCGCCGAAGCGCTCGAGGACCGGGTTGAGCACGACCCCGCGTCGCAGCGTGTCGCTCACGTCGGGGCAGGAGTACACGAACAGCCGCCAGCGGGAGCCCACCTGCGGTGCGGCGAGGCCGACGCCGCCTGCCGCGTCCATCGTCTCGAACATGTCCGCGACGAGCGTGCGCAGCTCGTCGGTGACCTCTCGGACGCGGCGGGTGCGCTGCGAGAGCGCGCGGTGGCCGGCGATGGTGATCGGGCGGACGGTCATGCGGGGGAGCCTCCTTGGCTCGACGGGTCGGCGGAGGGCCCTGTATCGGTGCTCTCCTCGGGGAGGGGGTGGCTGGTGACCCGGTGTCGGCGCGGCGGGTTCACCGCGAGAGGGTTGGACGACTCGACGATCCAGGCGCCCCGCTCCCGCCGCAGGGGCTCCCCGCTGCGGACGGACTCGGCGACCGCGCGGCCCAGCTCCTCCGCCTCGTCGGCGTCACGGGCGAGGAAGTCCAGGGTGTGGGTCGCATGCGGCGCGAGCTCGAGCTTGTGCCAGGCCTCCAGGCCGGTGGCGAGCTGGCGGGCGCGCAGGAACTCGGCGTCCAGCGCCGCGCCGGTGATCACCACGATGTTCGCGATCCACATCAGCAGCAGGATCGCGATCAGGCCGTTGAGGGCGGTGAGGACCTCCGCGAAGCGGGTCGCGTAGACGAGCAGCTGCCCGGCCACCAGCGCGGTCCCGAAAAGGGTGAGCACGCTGAGGGTCGAGCCCAGCGTCATCAGCCGGTAGCGCGGCAGTCGCACGTTGGGGAACAGGTAGTAGGCCAGCGACACCCCGATGATCAGGATGACCAGCAGGACCGGCCACTTCACGATGTTCCAGGCGTGGAAGGCGAACAGCGGGATCCCGATGAACTCGCCGATGCGCTGGCTCGCCTCGCCGCCCAGGATGATCATGCCGATCGCGAGCAGCACCACCGCGGTGATGAGCACCGTCTCGCCGAACACGATCGTGCGGAACCACAGGAAGGGCCGCCCCTCGCGGGTGTCGTAGACCCTGTGCAGCGCGCGGTGGAAGGCGGCGACGCCGTTGGACGCGGAGACCAGCGAGCCGAGCGTGCCCAGCAGCAGGCCCAGCAGGCCGCCGCCGGTGCTGGAGACGGCCTGGATCGCCCCGAGATAGGGACGCGGATCCAGGGTCGGGAAGATCTCGGTGATCAGCCCGGAGAGCGCGGAGAGCGTCTCCGACTCGATCCCGATCAGCGACATCAGCGACACGACGGCCACCGCGCCCGGGAACAGCGACAGCAGCAGGTAGAAGGTCATCGTCCCGGCCACGTCCCACACCTGGATGTCCAGCAGACGCATCCGCACCCGGTTCAGGACGTGCAGGATGCTCAGCCGGGGTCGGACGAGCTCGACCTGCGGCCGTGGCCGACGCGGACGGGAGGTGGTCACCGTGGAGCTGCTCCGGAGGGGTGTCGGGTCCCGGACCGGAGGTCGGGACGGAGGGGCGGGGGCCGTGCGGGCGCTGTGGAGCCTAGTCCACCGCACCGCAGGGCCCCGCCCTCGTGGACGCGCCGGTCAGCCTCCGTCGATGAACTCTCAGCCCTCGTCGACGATGTCGTCGGGGTCGGAGGCGACCGGGTACTCCCACGGGTCCTCGGGATCGCCCGGCACGAAGGAGGTCATGATCGAGCCGTCCGCGCGGGCATCGCCCAGGCCGACGGGCCTGGACAGCACCGCATCGTCCAGCAGCGGGCCCTGGTCCGCGAGCGGGACGGAGACGCCGCCGGCGGTCACCCGGACGCTCTCGCCGCGCACGGAGATCTCGATCTCCTCGCCGGTCTCGAGCGTGAAGGAGATCTCCTCGCGCACAAGGCGCACCCGGAAGCGGGAGCCGCGCACCGTCAGGGGGAAGGAGAGTTCGGGCCACTGCGCCGGCAGCCGCGGGTCGAAGCTGATCCGGCCCTCGTCGTGGCGCATCCCGCCGAAGCCGTGCACGAGCGCGTTCCACACCCCGCCCGCCGAGGCGATGTGCACTCCGTCGGAGGTGTTGCCGTGGAGGTTCCCGAGGTCCACGAAGAGCCCGGCCCGGAAGTAGTCCAGCGCCGCCTCCTGATGGCCCACCTCGGCGGCCATGATCGACTGGACCACGGCGGAGAGCGAGGAGTCCCCGGTGGTGATCGGGTCGTAGTACTCGAAGTCGGCGCGCTTCTCCTCCGCGGTGAACTCGCTGCCGCGCAGGAACTGGGCCAGCACCACATCGGCCTGCTTGAGCACCTGGAAGCGGTAGATCACCAGCGGGTGGAAGTTCAGCAGCAGCGGGAACGCCTCCTCCGGAGTGTTCGCCACGTCCCAGATCTCCCGCTCCAGGAAGCGGTCCTCCTGGAGGTGGATGCCGAGGGAGTCGTCCTTCGCCACGAACATGCCGTCCGCGCAGGCCTCCCACTGGTCCAGCTCCATCTCGTCCAGCTCGAGCTCGACGCGCAGCGCCTCGTAGGCGGCCTCGTCGGCCGCGCGCAGGTCCCGCACGGCGCGGGCCGCGCGGCGCAGGTTGTAGCGCGCCATCACGTTCGTGAACAGGTTGTTGTTCACGACCGTCGTGTACTCGTCCGGACCGGTCACGCCGTTGATGTGGAAGCTCGAGACGCCCGTGGCGGTGACCCGCCAGAACCCGAGGTCGGCCCACATCCGGGCGGTCTCCACCAGCACCTGCACCCCATCGCGGCGCTCGAAGTCGACGTCGCCGGTCACATCCGCGTACTGGCAGAAGGCGTAGGAGACGTCGGCGTCGATGTGGTACTGCGCGGTGCCGGCCGCGTAGTAGGCGGAGGCCTCGTCGCCGTTGATCGTGCGCCAGGGGAACAGGGCCCCGCGCTGGTTCAGCTCCCGTGCCCGCTCGCGCGCCTTGGGCAGCATGGTCGTGCGGAAACGCAGCGCGTTGCGGGCCCAGCGCGGCTGGGTGAAGGTGAGGAAGGGGACGACGTAGATCTCGCTGTCCCAGAAGTAGTGGCCCTCGTAGCCCGAGCCGGTCACGCCCTTGGCGGGGATGCCCCACTGGTCGGAGCGGGCCGTGGCCTGGGCGAGCTGGAACAGGCACCAGCGCGTCGCCTGCTGCGCCTCGGGCTGGCCCGGCAGCTGCACGTCCGAGCTCTGCCAGAAGTCCGCGAGGTACTCCCGCTGCGCCGCGAGATGCGCCTCGAAGCCGTCACGACGCACCCGGTCCAGGGTGCGGCGGCAGCGGTCGAAGAGCTCGCGATGGGGCACCGAGCGCGAGGAGTGGTAGGCCACCGACTTGCGCACCGTCAGCACCGAGCCCTCCTCGAGATGGGCGCGGGTGACCTGTCGGCCGAAGTCGGCCGAGGTGTCCATGAGGTGCTCGGTCTCGGCGTCGGACTCGATCACGTGGTCCGCGCCGACGGCGAGGGTCATGCCCGAGCGCGCCACCCGGTAGCCCAGCAGCATCCGCCGCTCGCTGTGCCAGTCCTGCATCGGCTCGAGCACCCGGTGGGTGAAGGCGGTGGTCTGGCGCGGATCGGCCTTGTCGGTGACGGGGCCGCCGTCCACGCCCTTGCCGAAGTCGTCGCGGTAGTCCTGCCGGTTCACGATCTGGGAGGAGATCGCGATCGGGGCGGAGCCCTCCAGCATCTCCACCCGCATCGTCATCAGCGCGAGGTGGCGCTGGGAGAAGGAGATCATCCGCGCGGTGGAGACCTTCACGCGCTTCCCGGCGGGGGTGCGCCAGATCAGCTCGCGCCGCAGCACGCCCTCGCGGAAGTCGATCCAGCGCTCGTACTCCTCGAGGTCCGCGATCGACAGCAGCAGCGGCTCGTCGTCCACGTACAGCTTGAGCGTGGAGGAGTCCGGCACCGAGATCATCGTCTGCCCGGTGCGGGCGAAGCCGAAGGCGGACTCGGCGTGGTTGATCTCCCAGGTCTCGTGGAAGCCGTTGAGGAAGGTGCCGTGGCTGTGAGCGTCCCGGCCCTCCTCGGGCGTGCCGCGCATGCCGAGATAGCCGTTCGCGGTCGCGAACAGAGTCTCCATCAGGCCCAGGTCCCCGTCCGGCCGTGACTCGACCAGGCGCCATTCGTCGACCGGCAGGCGGGTGCGGTCCACGGGGTCCTCGGGCAGCGAGCGCAGACGGGTCATGCCAGCTCCTCCAGATCGGCGACGACAAGGGTGGCCCCGGCGGCGGTCAGCTCCTCGCGCCCCGCTCCGCGGTCCACGCCGACGACGGCGCCGAAGCGCCCTGCGGCGCCGGCGGCGACGCCGGAGACGGCGTCCTCGTAGACCACCGCGTCGGCGGGCTCGACGCCCAGCAGCGCGGCGGCGCGGAGGAAGGTGTCCGGGGCGGGCTTGCCCGGCAGGCCCTCGCGGGCGGCGACGTTCCCGTCGACCACGTGCTCGAAGCGCTCCCGGAGCCCGGCCGAGCGCAGCACCTCCTCCGCGTTGCGGGAGGAGGAGACGATCGCCAGGCGCGCTCCCTCGCCCAGCGAGTCCAGATAGGCGACGGTGCCCGGATAGGGCGCCACGCCGTCGCGGCGCAGCAGCTCGAGCACGAGCTCGTTCTTGCGGTTGCCGAGGCCGCGCACGGTCTCCTCCCCGGCGCTCTGCTCGCCGGGGTCGGAGTCCTCGCCCTCGGGCAGCTCGAGGCCGCGGGAGGCGAGGACCGCACGGACGCCGTCGTAGCGGGGGCGGCCGTCGACGTGCTCGAAGTAGTCCGCCTCCGTGTACGGCGCCTCGACGCCGCGGGAGGAGAGGAACTCCTCGAACATCGTCGCCCAGGCGCGCATGTGCACCTCGGCCGTCGGGGTCACGACCCCGTCGAGATCGAAGAGATGAGCCGTGAGATCTGCTGGTCGGAAGGTTCGCGCTGAAGTCACATCGGCAATGCTACGGGCCTTGGCGGTGGGCTACGCTTCGGGGGTCCGTGCCCGCGCCCGTGCGCCGGCCCGGAACGGCTCGAGACCTTCCGAGGAGACGATGACTGCCACCGAGTCGCTGCCCGCCCTGGAGGCGGTGCGGCGCGAGCTCGAGATCGACGAGCAGGCCCCCGGCGGCCACCCGCAGGTGCGGGCGGTGCTCACCCTCACCACCAACCTGGACCTGGCCCCGGCGCAGCTGTGGCCCCTGCTGACCCGCCCCGAGGAGCTCGAGGCCTGGTACGGCACCGTCCGGGGCGAGCTGCACGAGGGCGGGCGCTTCACCGCGCCGCACGGCGCGAGCGGGACCGTGCTCGAGGTCGAGGAGCCCCACCGCCTCTCCCTGCTGTGGGAGCAGATCGGCGAGGAGGACCCGCTCCAGATCCGGCTGGACCCGGAGGACGACGGCACGACGCTGCTGCGGCTGCGCCACACCGTCCTCGTGCCCCGCGAGCGCTTTGACCGGGGCGGCCCGGGCGAGGTGGCGCTCGGCTGGGAGCTCGCGCTGCTCGCGCTCGTCGCGCACACCGACGGCTGGCGCCACGGCTGCCTCGCCGAGGCGCCCGTCCCCACCCGGGAGTGGATGCGGGGCGAGGAGGGGCGTCGCTACCTGCGCGCCTGGTCCGTGCGCTGGGCCGCCGAGGCGGTCGCGGCCGGGGTGGACGAGGGCGTCGCACGGCGGGTCGAGGCGGAGGCGCTCCGCTCCCGCCTGGCCTCCCCGCAGGAGGCCTGAGCGGGCGGGACGGCGTCCGCTCTCCGGGAGGTCTTTGCCCCGGCTCACGAACCGGTGCCACACTCGGGCGGTGACCACCCCTGTCCCCGGCCCCGCCTCGAGGGACGGGCGCTCACCGGCGGCGGTGCTGCGCGGGCTGGTCCCGTCGGTCTACGCGCCGAGCCTGCTGGAGTTCGTGGGCCTGGCCGCGCTGATGCCGGTGATCCCCCTGCTGGCGCGCGACCTCGGCTTCAGCGTCCCTCAGGCCGCGGCGCTGTCGACCATCTTCGGCCTCACCTCCTTCCTCGGCCCGATCCCCGCCGGACGCCTCATCTCCCGGATCGGGGCGCGCGCGGCGCTGGTGATCACGGGCTGTCTGCTCGTGGTCTCGAACGTCCTGGCCTTCGTGCTGATCGCGCCCGCGCTCGGCGGTGGGGGCGATCTCGAGCACCGGATCATGCTGGTGGTCCTGCTGCTGGTGATGGCCGCCAGCACCCAGGTGTGGCAGCTGGGACGGCAGGCGTATCTCGGCACCGCCCTGCCCGCGACGATGCGGGCGCGCGGCATGACCCTCTTCGGCGGGGTGATCCGGGTGGGGGAGGTGATCGGGCCGCTGCTCGGCGCGGTCGTGATGGCGGCCGGATCGATGGCCTGGGTGTTCCTGCTCTTCGCGCTCACCGCCGCGGCCGGTACCGTGATGGTGGCCGTGTTCCTCCCGCCGGGGGAGGCGCGGGCCGACGGCGCGACGGGCCGACGGGGCCGCGCCCCGCGCACCACGGCTCGCGTCGCGCTGGACCGGGCGGTGCTGCGGCGGATGGTGGCCGTCGGCGTCGGGATCGCGCCGGTGATGATGGCGCGGGTGAACCGGCCCGTGATCGTCCCGCTGCTGGGCGATGCGCTGGGCCTGGACCCGGTGTGGATCTCGGTGGTCTTCGGGATCTCCGCGGCGGTGGAGATCCTGCTGGTGATCCCGGCGGGAACGCTCATGGACAGGTACGGCCGCGCCGCGGTCGCGGTGCCCTGCGCGCTCGTGATGGGGGTGGGATTCCTCCTGCTGGCGCTGCTCGGCACCGTCTGGGCGGGCGGGAGCGGCACCGCCGCGGTGCTCGCGCTGCTCCTGCCCAGCCTGCTGATCGGACTCGGCAACGGGCTCGGCTCCGGGATCGTGATGACCCTCGGGATCGACGTCTCCCCGGTCCACCGGCGCACCCGCTACCTCTCCTGGTGGAACACGATGCTCGGTGCCGGGCGGCTCTCCGCCCCGCTGCTGGTCACCGCGATCACCCTGCTCGCCCCCGTCGCCGTCGCGGGCGCCGCCACCGGGACGCTCTGCGTCGCGGGCGGGCTGTGGCTCTCACGCACGTTGCCCCGCGTCACACCCTCCGGGGGACCCGGGGGCGCTGACACGGGGCAGCGGGGCGGTGCGGCGGCTCGGGAGCGCGCCGGGGCGGCGGTCAGGCCGCGGCGTCGACGAGGGCGTCCTCGGCGGTGCTCTGCAGCAGCTCCGCGGCCTGCTCGCGGGGCACGGAGCGGGCGATCGCGATCTCCGACGCCAGCGGGTCGATGGCCTGCTTGAGCAGGTTCCGCTCCGCGAGGGAGGACGGGGTGCCGCCGGAGTCGCGCACGATCGAGCGGATGACCTCGATGCGATCGGTGAGACGGCCGGACTGGAGCTGCATCTGCAGGGACTTGATGCGGTGAGCCCAGGACGCCTTCTTCGCCGGGGGCTCGATGGGCTCGCCGAGCTGGGCGATCAGCTCGTCGATCTCCTTCGTCCCGAGCACCGGGCGCAGACCGACGACGTCCTTGCCGTCGGCGGGCACGGAGATCTGCATCTCGTCGCCGATGACCTCCAGGTCCACATACTCGCGCTGCTCGCCCCGGACGGTGCGGGTCAGGGTCGAGACGATGCGCACCGGACCGTGGACGGGGTGCGTGAGCACCTTGCCGACCTTCGACGCGGTGGAGTCGGACGCAGTGGCAACGGACAAGGGGGTTCCTCCTCGGTGGACCTGTGCGCCGGCGGTACCGCGGCCCTGGTGGGGTCGAGGCGGCCGTCCTCGAACTCTGCCCGGCCCTGTGGGGCCGGTCCGTGAGGGGGACGAGGGCGGCTCGAGCCCCGCTCGACCTGCAGGAACAGGGTGGCGAGGCCTACGACAGCGCCTCATCATGGTCTCACGGATCTGACAATTAATCCAGACCCTGACGTTTCCGCGTGGGTCACATCCTGGCCGGGCCCGGATCGGACGGTCGCGGCCGTGCGGCTCGGGTCGGGCGCTCCTCCCGGGAGGCGCGACGGAGTGCCGACGATCGTCGGGGGCGATCGGCCGGACGGTGCGGTGGAATGGGGTCATGCCGGTCCCTCCCTCGACGACCCCGCCGCCCTCGACCTCGCCGGAGGTCGTGGCCTTCGAGGGGATCGGCGTGCTGCGGGAGGAGAGCGTGCTGCTGCTGGAGGCGAGCGGCCGCGTCGACGCGGGCGAGGTCCTGGCCGTCACCGGCCCCAACGGCAGCGGCAAGACGACCCTGCTGCGGGTCCTCGCCGGCCTCCTCGCACCGACGGCCGGACGGGTGCGCGTGGCGGGCAGGCGCCCCGACGACCGCGACCGCGTCTTCCGCGAGGCGCTCTCGGCGCTCATCGGACCGGCGCAGACCGCCCGGGACCTCACCGTCCTCGAGCACCTCCAGTTCGTCGGGGCGACCTGGGGGAGCGATGCCTCGGCCGCCCGTGCGCGGGGCCGAGAGCTCCTCGAGGAGCTGCGGATCCTCCCGCTCGCGGACCGCTTCCCCCACGAGCTCTCCAGCGGCCAGTCCCAGCTGCTCTCCCTCGCGCTCGCCCTCGCCCGCCCCAGCGCCGTGCTGGTCCTGGACGAGCCCGAGCAGCGCCTGGACCCCGACCGGCTCGATCTGGTGAACGACGCGCTGCGCGGCAGGGCCCGGGCCGGGACCGCGATCGTGCTCGCGAGCCACAGTCCGCGTCTGGTCGATCAGCTCGCCGACGGCCGGCTCGCGCTCGAGGAGCCATGGTGAGCGCCTCCCTCGGCCCCGTCCGCGAGGTGTGGGCGCAGCGGTCCCGCGCCCGCACCCGCGGCGACCTGCTCTATCTGCTCTACGTCGTCGCGATGGGAGCCGTCGTGCTCGGGCTGCCGGCGCTGCTGTCGGCGGGCCGGGCGCTGGCACGAGGGGACGTGCTCGCCCTCCTGCTGAGCGCCGGGGCGCCGCCCTCGGCGATCGCGCTGTCCCTCGCCGTCGCCGCCGGCCTCGTCGGCCTCGGCGCGGTGCGGGGCCCCGCCCTGCTCCCGCCCTTCTTCACCGCGACCCTGGCCGGCGGCCCGCTCCCACGGGGCCGGGTGCTGCGACGCCCCTTCGCACGGGCGCTGCTGCTGCCGCTGCTCGCCGCCGCGCTGCCCGCCGTGCTGGTGGCGGCGACGCTGATGGCGGCAGACCGGACGGGGCCGGGCACGGCGGCGCTCCTGACGCTCGCCGGGGTCGGGGTGGGGCTGCTGTGGGGAGGGGCCTGGTCCGCGGGGCAGCTGCTGCGGTCGACGCCCCGGCGCCTCCTGGTCCTCCTGCTCGGGCTCGGAGCGGCGATCGCGGCGGCGCCCCCGCTGCTGGCCGCCTGGGAGCTCGACCGCGGCATGTGGTCCCAGAGCGCCGCGCCGTCGGACGGACCGGTCGCGGCATGGGCGGTGGGTCTCGCGACGGCGGGAGCGGCCGGCGTCGCGCTGTGCGCGGCCCTGCTCGGTCGGCTGCGGGGGACCGAGCTGG
>NZ_KV788674.1:0-1164 GCF_001807385.1 Brachybacterium sp. HMSC06H03
GTTCACAAGCACCAGGAGGACGGGGAAAAAACGATCCCGGCCACTGGCCGAAAGGAGCACACCATGACCACCACCGACACCACGCGCACGCTCGTGCACGTCGACCCCACCACCATCGTGCTGGACACCAACGTCCGCACCGACGCCCGCCTCGACAAGGACTTCGTCGCCTCGGTCCGCGACCACGGCGTCATGCAGCCCGTCGTCGGCTACCGCGACCAGGACGGAGCCGTGCACGTCCTGCAGGGGCAGCGCCGCACCCTCGCCGCCGTAGAGACCCAGCGCGAGACCATCCCCGTCTACCTCGCCGAGACCCCGGACGAGGCCGGACGGATCATCACGCAGATGGTCGAGAACGACCAGCGCACCGGCTTCACCGACGCCGAGCGCGCCGACGGCTACGAGCAGCTGTCCCTGCTCGGCCTCACCGCCGCACAGATCGCCAAGCGCACCCACAGCCGCAAGGAGAACGTCGAGCACGGCCTCGCCGCGCGCCAGAGCCAGACCGCCCGCGATCACCTCGCTTCCGGCTTCACCATCGAGCAGGCCGCAGTCCTCGCCGAGTTCGACGACGACGAGGAGGCCGTCGAGTCTCTCGTCGCGGCCTCCCAGCGCGGCACCTTCGACCACACCGCCTCCCGCCTGCGCCAGAAGCGCGAGGCAGCCCGAGCGGTCGCCGCAGAGATCGACCGTCTGACCGCCGAGGGCACCACGGTCCTCGACCAGGCCCCGTGGGACTACTACTACGACGGTCGCGGACCTGCCGCCCCGCTCCGCGCCCTCGGCATCGACGAGGAGCAGCACGCGACCTGCCCCGGCCGCGCCGTCATCGTCGTCGCCACCTGGGCGGGCGAAGCCCAGACGGAGGAGGTCTGCACCGACTGGAAGGCCAACGGGCACGAGAACCGCCAGGCCGTCGCCGGGAGCAGCGGCCCCCTCGACGAGGACGAGAAGGCCGAGCGCCGCCGCGTCATCGAGGGGAACAAGGAGTGGCGCGCGGCCACCGAGGTGCGCCGCGACTGGCTGCGCACCTTCACCCAGCGCAAGAGCGCCCCGAAGGACGCCGCCGCCACCCTCGCACGGCTCCTCGCCCAGGCCCCCAGCCGCGTCCACGACGGCATGAACGACCGCAAGGGCATCACCACCGAGGTGATCGGGGAGGGG
>NZ_KV788675.1:0-5844 GCF_001807385.1 Brachybacterium sp. HMSC06H03
CGGCCGCTGCGGGCGCGGACCCGTCGGCGGACGGCGCCGCAGTGGCGCTGCCGCGCCCGAGCGCGACTGAGCAGCCGGTGCGCGGGATCCACTCCGACACCGGCATCGGCGCGATCGAGTCCGAGCCCTCGCCCGAGCCCGCTCCGGCACCGGCCCCTGCGCCCGCCGTCCCGGCCGAGCAGAAGCCCTCGACCGGCGGCTCGTCCTCCGAGGGCTCGTCCTCCGGCAGCTCCTCCTCGGGCGGCTCCTCGTCCTCCGGCGGCTCGAAGCCCGCCCCGGCGAAGTCCGCGCCCGCACCCCCGCAGCGTCCCTCGGGCGTCTGCGAGTGGGACGACGGCGAGCTCGAATGCGACGATGATGACGACGACGACGATGATGATGACGACGATGACGACGACGACTGAGTCTGCACGGCGTCGTCCCCCGACCGGGGGCTGAGCCGGCGTGGCCTCGCCCCGGGATCGATGCACGGGGCCGGGGGACGTCGGCCCCCGCGGCCCACGCGGCCGCGCTCACGCACTGAGCCCGGACGGCGATGACGCCGTCCGGGCTCGTCCTCTCCGACTCCCCGGCACCCCGCCCGTGCGGGATGCCGGGGAGTGATCAGTCGTCGTCCTCGCCGTCGGGGCGGCCGCCCACCGTCTCCCGCTGCGGCATCGTCCCGGCCTGCAGGGCGTGGAGGCGGTGCTCCCGGGCGCCCAGCAGCTGCGCGAGCTGCCCGGAGCCGGCCATCACCACCACCCCCGGGTAGGTGCTGAGCACCCGGTCGAGCATGCGCCGGCCGTCGTCGTCGAGGTCGCCCTCGAGGCCGTCGATCAGCAGCAGCGGCGGGGTGCCGTACAGCGCGCGGGCGAGCGCGAGCCGAGCCCGGTCCGAGCGGTCCAGCGGCTCCCCGCCGCGGCGCAGGGGCGTGCGACCCCCACGGGGGAGGGAGTCGATGTCGAGCCCCACCAGGTCGAGGATCTCCTGGTCGTGGGCGGCGTCGAGGTCGGGTCGGCGATAGCGCAGCGCCCGCCCCACGGTGCCGCGCTCGAACACGGTGCCGGCCGCGGCGTGGCCCACCAGGCGCCGCAGCCGCTTCGGGCCGATCGTGCGCAGGTTCTGCCCGTCGACCCACACGGAATCGGGCGCGGCGAGTTCGGGGCCGGGGGAGAGCTCCAGCACCCGGCGCAGCAGCTCCTGCGGGGCGCGCGGGTCCTCGGAGACCAGGCGCACCCGGTCTCGGGGCCCGGCCACGAGCGGCGCGTCACCGGCGGTGAGGCCGGGCAGGTGCAGGTGCACCAGCGCGTCCCCGGACTCGACCGGACGCGGCGCCTCGACCTCGGCGGAGAGCCGGCGGCGCTCCTCGGCACGGCGGCGGCGCTGCTCGGCACCGGCCAGCGCCGGGCCCAGCACCATGCGGGCCGCGAGATGGGTCTGTCGGTACTCGACGATCCTCCCGATCTCCAGCACCGGCGAGGAGGCGATCCCGGCCACGGCCATCGCCGCCATGGTCACGCCCGGGGACTGGCCCAGGTAGATCCCGGCCGCGGCCACCAGCAGGGTGGTCAGCGTCGAGGCGACCACGCCGCCGGCGCGGAGGGTGCCGACGGTCTCGGCCCGGTCCACCGCGATCTCCACCAGGTTCCCGGAGGCCTCGCGCAGGTTGCGCAGCTCCCGCTTCGACCCGCCCGCGGCGAGGATCCCCTCGGAGGCGGTGACGGTGTCGGCGATGCGGGAGGCGAGGCGGCCGCGGGTTCGACGCATGCGGCGGGTCTTGATCAGCGCGGTCCGCGCCCACACCAGCAGGCACAGCCCGAGCACCACCAGCGGCACCGCCATCGCGAGAGCGAGCAGCGGATGCAGCACGACGAGGGTGCCCAGGCTGCCCAGGATCAGCGGCACCCCGACGGTCAGCGGGGCGATGCCCTGGGAGACCCAGTTGCGCACCCCGGAGAGGTCGTTGGTGGTGCGGGCGACGGTCACGCCGAGCGAGGTCGAGTGCCCGGGGGTGAGCGCATCGCCCAGCAGGGTCAGGCGCAGCTGGTGGACGTAGTCCTGGCCGAGCTTCTCGGCCAGCACGCGCTGGTGCACGGTCAGCGCACCGATCGCCAGCGCGGTCAGCACCAGCAGCAGCAGGGCCCGCAGCAGGATCGGGGACATGCCCGCCGGGGCGCCCTGCATGGTCACCAGCGCCCAGGCGGACAGCGCGCCGAGCGCCGCCTGCCCCAGCCCCAGCAGCACCAGCCCCGTCAGCCACAGTCGGCGCTTCCCCCGCATCAGCGGGGGCAGCGGGGGAGGGTTCTTCAGCAGGCCGTTCGCCTGCAGCTCAGGTTCGCGCTCACGTCGTATCGAACCGCGCTCCGGCCGGCTCGCCCCGCGGTCACGACGCATCGGCGAGGCGCTCCTTCAGCAGGTCCTCGACCAGACCGCGCGCCACCTCCGCCTCGGTGAGGTCGAAGGTGCCGGCCACGGGCACGTCCAGGGCGCGGCGCGCCTCCGCGGTCGCCAGCGGCGAGCTGGTCACCACGCCGGAGACGACCGACGGGGTCCGGCCGAGCTCCGCGAGCGCCGCAACGCCCCCGACGGCGCCGAGCGCGTCGCCGGCCGCGAACACGACCCGGTCCACGACCGCTCCGACCTCGGGATCGGCGAGCAGGCGCGCGGTCTCGCCCTGGTAGACGCCGTCGGCGATCTCCAGCAGCACCACGTCGGGACGGGCGGCTCCGCCGGCGAGCTCGTCGGCCATCGACAGGAACAGGTCCCGCACCTCCTCGAGGTCGACCTGGAAGGTGGAGGAGTAGCCGAAATCGGTGAAGTCCAGGACGCGGTGCGCGCCCGCGTCGAGAAAGAGGTTGTAGTCGTTGCCCGCGCCGGTGCCGGTCGCCTTCCCGGCGGCGACGCGCAGGCCGGCCGCAACGAGGCCGTGCGCGAGATGGGCCAGCACCGTCGACTTCCCGGAGTTCATCGAGGTGCCGAGCACGGCGATGACCGGCACGCGATGGGCGGGGCGGTCGGCGCGCTCGGTGATCGAGCGCAGCACCCGGTGGGAGGCGGTGCGGGCGAGGGTGAGCGGGCCGTGCTCGTCGCGGATCACGCCGATCGGCTGGATCTCGGTGGGGGAGCCGACGCCGGAGTGCTGCTCGAGCACGCGGGAGGCGAGACCGCCGGCGGCCGCGAGATGGGCGGGACCGAGGTCGCCGGGGATCATCGCGAGGAACTGGTCGGCGGCGTAGCGGCTGCCGTAGGCGACGACGATCTCGTCGCCGGCGAAGAGGATCTGGCGGCGGGAGACGGGGCTCTCCAGGCGCTTGTGATGGCCGACCTTCGTCACCTCGGCGAGGAGCACCTCGCCGGGCTGCGGGACGTGCTCGCCGGTGATCAGCTCGACCTCGCGGGCGCGGCGCAGGTGCGCGCCGACGGTGCGGGTGGAGAACGCGTGCTTGGCACGCTCGACGCGGGAGCGCACGTCCTGCGGCGCCCTCGCGGAGCTCGTGGCGGTGAGCGGCGCGGCGGTGGTCTCGGGGTGCAGGATCGTCATCTCGGGGCTCCTCGGTGGGTGGGTCCGTGGCGGACCCTGGGGCGGGTCTGCCGTACGAGGAGCAGTGAACCGACGTCGGATGAAGCGCCGATGAAGCGATGATGAGACGGATCTCAGGAAAGAACCTGCAGGTCAGGCGGGTACGCCGAGGCGCGCGAAGGCGTTGCGGAAGATCGTCAGCCCGTCCAGGCCGTGCATCTTCTGGACCCGCTTGTCGAGCTTGTCCAGCTCGTCGCCCTGATGGGCGAAGAGGTGGTTCATGACGTGGCGCACCTCGGACTCGTCCATCATCCCGCTGCCCACCGGCTTCCACACCTTCGACATCACCAGGCGCACCAGCTTCGGCGCCCGCTCGGAGGCCTCGAGGTACCTCCGCGCCGAGGTCGTGTAGTAGGCGACGTGCCGCGTCTCCTGCTGCGCGATCCGCTTGAGCAGCGGGGTCATCACCGGGTGGTCGACCATGGCGGAGAGCCGACGGTAGGCGGCCACGGCGGAGAGCTCGTTGGCCGCGCCCCAGGTCATGTGCACCGCGAGGAAGTCCTTGCCCACCAGGTTCGACAGCGAGGACTGCTTCATCGGGCCGAGCGCGGCACGCCAGCCGAGCTTGACGCGCTTGGCCTTGACCTCGTCGTAGTCCACGACGATCCCGTGCCGGCCGAGCACCCGGGCGAGGGCCTCGCCGTGCCAGTACTCCTCGCGGTTCCACACGGTCATGAAGCCGCCGGCCTCCTCCTCGCGGTGCGAGGGGGTCACCAGCAGATCGCGCAGGAAGCAGGAGGTGTGGTACTCGACGTCGCACATGTAGCGCAGGGAGCGCAGGGTCTGCGCGTCCAGCGGCTGCTCGTCGAAGAGGTCGAAGTCGAGATCCGCGTACTTGACGGGCAGCGAGGTCTCGGCGAAATGATCGATGTCGAAGGCCATGTCACGCTCCGGAACGGGGCAGGGAGAGCAGGTGGGCGTCGGGGAGGTCCGGGCCGGGCAGCAGCCGGGTGATCTCCCGTCGCGCGCGGTGGAGGCCGGCGCGGTCGCGGGGATCCGCGCCCAGCACCTGCAGCGCTGCGTCGAGGTCGGGGTCGGGGACTCCGCCGCCGTGCAGCGGGGAGCCCAGGCTCAGCACGAGCCGTGCGACGACGGCCTCCTTGCGCGAGCGGGTGATGCGGCCGATGGCCTCCTGGGTGAAGAAGTCGACCGCCGCCTCCTGGCGGGCGCGCACGGTGCGGACCACGCGCTCGGCCTCGCCGCCCAGGCGCCGCGCGATCGCGTCGAGGCCCGCCACGAGCGAGGCCTCCTGGATCGCCATGCGGGCCATGTGGCCAGCGGCGACGGGCTCCCCGGCCGCGGCGTTCCACAGCGGGGTCAGCAGCGGCTGGACGCGGTCCACGTGGAGGCGGCGCAGCACGGCGAGGCGGCTCGGCCGACGGGACGGGGCGGGGCGCTCGACGGGGTGGTCGCCGGTGAGCAGATCGCGCAGCGCGCGGGACTGCCAGTGGCGGTCCACCAGCCAGGTCGCGAGGAAGGCGGTGATCCGGGCTTCGTTCGCGGTCACGGTCGAGAGCATCGTCCGCGCCTCGGCGAGCCCTGAGGACTCCATGCGCTGCAGCACGGCGAGGGCGAGGCGCTCCTGGTCGCGCAGCGGCTCCTGGGAGGCGAGGAGCTCGGTGTCGACGGCGATCCGGCTGGTGCCGCGCTTCGTGTACGCCTCGACGTCGAAGTCGGTGCGCAGCACGGGGGTGATCGTCTCGTCGAAGTGGAGATGTCCGGCGTAGCGGCCGGCGGTCGGCATCGACGCGTGCGGATCCGGGGTCCCGACGGGGCGCGGGGATGCGGCGGACTCGGGGGAGGAAGCCTCTGCGGTCCGTGCCCTCGTGGTCCGGTCCCTGTCGTCGTCGGCATGAGCCGACGGGTCCGCGGTGAGGTCGACGGTCATCTTCCACCTCTTTCTCAGGATCGGGTCGGCGGGCGGCGCGGGACGTCGCACCGCGGCGGCACGACCGGGAACAGTGTACAGAGAAGCCCTGGAGGATGCCCGAGCGCGAGGTCAGGCCGGGCGATGCCCGGCTTGGTAGGTTTCGTCGTGTGAAGACCTCAGGTGCCGCCTCGCTGCCGGTGCCGGGCGACGACCGCGCCGGGCGGGACCTGCCCGGACCCGAGGCGCTGCGCATCGCGCTGCACCCCGCCGAGCTCCCGCTCGCCCGCCCCCGGGACGTGGCGCAGGCGGCCGCCCGGGTGAGCGATCTCATCTCGGCCGGACGCCTCCAGGAGGCGCGCCGCCTCGCCGAGGAGTTCCGACGCCGCACCGCCCGCCCCGCGGACCGCGCCGCGCT
>NZ_KV788676.1:0-13889 GCF_001807385.1 Brachybacterium sp. HMSC06H03
CCCGCGGCGAGCGCCTCGCGCAGGTGCCGCCAGTCCTCCGCCGCCGCGGAGAGCTCCTCGGCGAGGACCTCGCGGGCCACGTCGTCGGCCCCCGCCTCGGCCGCATCCAGCGCCGCCCCGGCGAGGCCGAGGCACATGGCAGTCTGGATCTGCAGGAACGTGGCGCGGACGTCGTCGCGGAAGGCGGGCAGGTCGTGGGTGAGGACGTCCTGCGCGGGGATGCGCACCTGGTCCAGCAGCAGCACGCCGGAGGCGGTGGCGTCCAGGGCCGTGAGGCCGGTGAGCTCCTTGACCCGCACCCCGTCGGCGTCGCGCCGGTGGCGCACGACGGCACGTCGGCCGTCCTCCCAGCGCACGGGCGTGACGACCCAGCCTCCCGGTCGGAGGTTCGAGCACCACGGCAGCACGCCGGAGACGGCGATCGCGCCTTCCGGGGAGTCGGTCGCGAGCAGGGGGATCTCGCCGAGGCCGGCCTCCTCCTTGAAGGCGGGGGCCATGCCGGAGGCGAGGGCCACGACGCCGGAGGCGGCGCCGTCCGGCAGCGGGGTGCCGGTCGTCTCGTGGTACGCGATCGCGGAGCGGTGGCCCCACAGCGCGAAGGCGCTCGCGGTGCAGCGGCGGGCGAGGGCATGGGTGAGCTCCGCGGCCAGGGGCAGCGGTGCGGCCAGGAGGTCGAGCTCCCCGAGCGCGGAGAGCTCGTCCCAGAGGTCCGCCTCGGCCCGGTCGACCTCCCCGGCCCGCTCGGCGACGCGCGCGAGCACGGGCTCCGTCGCCGCGGGCAGCACGGCGAGGCCGAGCCCGTCACGGGTCGCGGGATCCGTGCCGGCCGCAGGCTCGGGGGCACGCTCGGAGGTGGCGGTCATCAGGCGCCGGTGGTGTCGAGCTCGATCGCGCCGAGCGCCCAGATGCGGTCGATGGGGGTGGAGACCGCCTCGCGGGCGCGCACCACGGCGGCCTCGTCGGGTGCGTCGTAGAAGCAGAGGCACTTGGCGGTGTCCTCGCGCACGTAGGTGCGCAGGAAGCTGGTCTCGGGGACCTCGGCGTACTTCGGGGCGTTGGCCTTCTTGCGGGCGAGGTACTGGTCCATCGTGATCTCGGCGGGGATGTCCCACTCCACCAGGTAGCCGGCGCCGCGGCGCAGGGCCTTGATCTCGTCGAGCTCGGCGCCGACCAGGCGCACCTCGTCGGGACCGTGGACGGCTCCGGCGACCTCGCGCAGCTCGGCGACGACCGTCCCGGCGCCTTCGGCGCCATCCGCCTCGAGGATCGTGAACAGGCGGGAGTGGTCCGCGGCGACCTGGGACTCGATCAGCTCCGCCGGGGCCGTGTCGCCCGCTGCGGCGCGCAGGGCGTCGAGCACGGCCTGACTGCCCTCGCGAGTGGTGACGGCGGGCTCGATCTCGAGGAGGAAGAGCGACATGGTGCACCTTTCGTCGTCCGCTCCGACGCCATGACAGGCCGAAGCATTGCTTATGGTGCCCATCAGGATGACACAGCGCGGGGCGCCCTGTCGTCCCCGTGCCCGCAGGCGTCCCGGGCCACGGCGCGCGGGCGGAATGTAGCCTCGCCCCCATGTGCTCGCTCCGACCCGCCGCGTCGGCCGCTCCCGATCCCGCGCCGGACCCGGCCTCCGGCTTCACCATCGACGTCCCGACCCTGGCCGACGTCCCAGGCCTCGCCCGGGTCCACGTGCGCGGCTGGGAGGTCGCCTACGGGCACGCGCTGCACGGCGAGGAGTGGTTCGGCGAGCCCGCGTTCGCGCGGCGCCTCGAGCACTGGACCCGCTGGCTGACCCCGGGCACGCCGGAGGCCGACAAGGGCATCTTCCGGGTGGGCCGCGACGGCGACGGCATCCCCGTCGGCCTCGCCGCCTCCTGGCCGCCCCGCGATCCGCAGCCGGTGCGGGACCGGGAGCTGTCGGTGCTTTACGTGCTGCCGGAGTGGCACGGTACGGGCATGGCGCGCGCTCTGGTCACAGCGCTGATCGGCGAGGAGCCGGCGAGCCTGTGGGTCGCCGAGGACAACGCCCGCGCACAACGCTTCTACGCAAAGCTCGGCTTCGCGCCCGACGGGGCCCGGCACGTGGATCCGCGGTGGCCGGCCCTGCCGGACGTCCGCTTGGTGCGCTGAGTCCAGGCTGCAGAGCCCGGGCCCGGCGCTCGATCACGGCACGGGCCTGCCGGTCAGCGCGCCGATCCGTGCTCGGCGCCCGAGCGGCAGGCCCCGCGTTCAGACCCAGAGCACGACAGAGTCCGCGGTGAGGGCGCGGCAACACTCGGACAGCGTGATGCCGAGCCCGGCCGGTCCGGGACCAGCATCCCGCCCTCCGGGCGGCGCGGGACCGCAGCGGATCCTTGTTGGTCAGCCGGTCCTCGACCGTGTAGACGACGGGGTCGCCGTTCTCGTCGTAGAGCGTCACCTCGTAGGTCTCGTCGTCGATCCTGCGGATGTGCTCCTGGATGAACTCCGGATCCTGCTCCGAGAGGGCGCCCGACGTCGCGACGACCATGCAGTTGCCCACGCCTGCCTGATTCATCGAGTCAAGGCCGTACTCGGCGGGGTCGTCGAGCGGGATGTCGTCCTCGAGGTCCCGGTCCTCCTGCCAGAACCAAGCACCGCCGTCGGACCAGCCGCCGATGAACGACTGGACCTGCGGGCCGTCCTCCGGTCCCCTCTCGTCCGCCGCACCGCCTCCGGACGCTCCGTCGGCTGCGCCATCGGCCGACGAGGCCGCGTCCTGCTCCTCGGCATGGGTGCGGGCCTCCTCACCGTCGGCCCGGAGCGCGGCGACGGTGGAGCCCACGGTCCCGAGCCAGGTCTCCCATCGCTCCCTGAACCCGTCAGCGTCGGGGCCGTGCCAAGTGGTCCCCTGCGCTGTCCCGCGGAGCGCCTCGAAGCGCTCCTCCAGCAGCCCGGCCCGCTCCTGGACGGAGTCCGCCCAGATCCTCAGCTGCCCGACGTCGGCTCCCAGCCTCCGCGGTGCTCCCGGCACTCGCGGCGCTCCCGGCGTGCAGCGTCCTGCGCTCTCGGCTCCCCACCCGGTCGTCCCCCGTCCCCGAGCACACCTCGCAGCCCGGATGCCCCGCACGTCCCGTCCACCCCGGCACGTCCATCAGGGCAGTCCGTCGCCGGACGGCCTCCTCGGAGCCTATCCGGACTCGTCGCCCGCCGCATCGGGCCGGTCCCGGATGTGGACAGTGCATGGCGGGCGGCGTCGGGCAGCGCCCGCGCACCACGCCCAGCAACGTCCTAGGATCGCAGCCATGACCAGCGCCTCGGACCGCCTCGCCGGCGAACGCCTCGACTACCTCGCCGGCTCCCTCGCGGACGCCGCCCCCGCGGACCCGCTCGCCCTGTGCGACGCCTGGCTGCAGGACGCCTTCGCCCGCCGCGACTCGCACGGCGACATCTCGGACCCGACCGCAGTGGTGCTCTCCACCGTCGCGCTCGACGCCGACGGCGCGCCCCGGCCGCGCTCCCGCACCGTGCTGTTGAAGGGCCTGGACGAGCACGGGGCGAGCATCTACACGAACCTCGACTCGGACAAGGCCCGCGAGCTGCGCGCCACGCCGCGCGCGTCACTGCTGCTGCCGTGGTACCCGCTGCAGCGGCAGGTGCGGATCGAGGGCGCGGTCGAGAAGCTGTCCGCCGCGGAGTCCGACGCCTACTGGGCCTCTCGCCCGCGCGGCTCTCAGCTCGGCGCCTGGGCCTCGCACCAGTCCCGCCGGATCGACTCGCGGGAATCGCTCGAGGCGCAGTACGACGAGGTCGAGGCACGTTTCGAGGGCTCCGAGGTGCCGCGTCCGGAGTTCTGGGGCGGTCTGCGGATCCGTCCGGAGCGGATCGAGTTCTGGCAGGGCCGGGCGCACCGGGTCCACGACAGGATCGTCTACGAGCGGTCGGCCGACGGCGCGACCGCCGGCGACTGGACGCGGCACCGCCTGCAGCCCTGAGGACCGGTGAGTGGGTGGACAGCACGATCTGCGAGCCGGCGTCGGCGATGCCCTGCAGCAGTTCGAGCAGGGCGAGGCAGCCGCTGAAGGACAGCGCCGACTCGGGCTCGTCCAGCAGTCACAGCCCGCGGATCCTCGAACGCTCCGTGACGAGCGCGAGGAAGGACTCGCCGTGGCTGCGCTCGTGCATCATCCCGCCGACGCCGATCTCCTCGTAGTACGTGAACAGGGAGTGCATCGTCTCGGCGCGCAGGAAGAAGCCAGAGCGCGGGGCGCCGGCGCCCCGCACGAGCTGGAGATGCTCGGCCAGCGGGGACTCGGTCCGACGGGTCGCATGCATCGCCCCGGTCCCGCCGCCCTCCGGATTCAGCCCGAACGCGCCGGCGAGCGCCTCCACGAGGGTGGACTTCCCGGTGCCGTTGTCACCGGTCAGCACAGTGATCGGGCCGAGCTCGAGGCCGTCGCGGAGCACCTGGCGGATCGGGGCGAGGGTCGCCGGCCACGCCGCGTGGTCCGCGGGGGCGAGGAGGTGCTCGCGCAGCTCCCGCATCAGCAGGACCGTGGTCGACGTCTACCTCGACTTCCTGTGTCCGCACTGCCAGACCTTCGAGGCGACCCAGGGACCGGACCTGCAGGAGATGGCCGAGGCCGGGGAGATCACGCTGCGGATGCACCCCCGCCCGATGCTCGACGCGACCTCCTCCCCCGCCGGCTACTCGGGCCGCGCCGCCGATGCCGCGCTCTGCGCCGCCGCGGAGGACCCCGCGAACCGGTACCCGGAGTCGGCCGCCCTCTTCGCGCAGCAGCCCGGCTCCGCGGGGCTCCCCGATGAGGAGCTCATCGGCATCCTCGAGGAGGCCACGTCGGTCGACATCTCCGACTGCCAGGCCGAGGGCACCTACCTGCCCTGGCTGGAGCGGGTCGTCGAGCCGGAGGCCCAGCAGGCCGTGCCGGGCACGCCGGCCGTGCTCATCGACGGCGAGCAGTTCAGCGGCGAACTCGCGAGCTCGGGGTCCGTGCGGAAGGCCGTCGAGGCGGCCTGAGCACCGCGCGCCCGACCGACCGCTCGGGCGCACGCGAGCACGGCAGGAGATGTCCCCGGTCACTCCCCGCACCCCGTTCGGTGTCCCCCCGGCGACGCCAGGGCGAACACCTGAGGACAGTCCAGCTCCCGCCCTGGGTTCTCCCCGGGGCCGGTCCTACCGTGGAAGCATGCAGACCGAGACCTGGCACTCCCCCGTCGGCCTCACCCACGACGCCGGGTGGGAGCTCGACGTCCGACGCACCCTTCCCGCCCCGCCCTCCGAGATCTGGCAGCGACTGCTCGCCGAGTGGCTCCCCCAGTGGCTGGGCGTCGAGTCCGTCCCCCAGATGGTCGGCGCCCCGGTGCGCCGCGGGGGCCGGGTCCACGGCCGGGTCATCGGCTGCCATGTCGGCCGACGCGTCCGCCTGCGCTGGACCCCCGACACCCTGGACCACGAGACCGTGTTCCAGGTGACGCTCCAGGAGGCCCCGGAGTCCCTCGGCCGAGCCACGATCCTCGAGATCCATCAGGAGCGCCTGCTCGGCGCCGCCGAGCGACAGGGCCTGCTGGACCACTGGAACCTCGTCCTGGACGACGTCGTCGCCGCCCACGGCCGCGAGCTCGCCGGAGGCCGCATCGACCTGCAGGGCTGAGAGCTCGGCAGTCAGCCCTCGTCGACCTCGTGGCCGATCGCGCCCTCGCCGTCGGGGATCCCGGCGTGCTCGCGCAGCACCTCGATGCGGGCGACGTCGATGTCCACGCCGCCGGAGATGCCGGAGACCGTCCCGTCGAAGCGCAGCTGCCACACAGCCCAGTCACCCTGCATGGGGCGGCTGCCTGCGGAGAACAGCCAGTCGGGGCGTGAGTCCGTGACCGGCAGGCCGTAGTGGTCGCGCCACTCCGAGGAGGAGTAGATCAGCAGACGACGGCCCCAGGCCTTCTCGACGATCGCCGTGAACGCGTCGACCTCGGCCTGCGCGTCGACCGCGCCGGGCCGCTCCTCGCAGGCGCCGTCGAACTCGAGGTCGAGAGCGGGCGGCAGCGCCGAGTCGTCGGGCGGGGCCGCGGCGAGGAAGTCCTCGGCCTGGTCCGCGCCGGAGGAGCAGAGCGTGAAGTAGTGGTAGGCGCCGGGGACCACCCCGGCCGCCTGCGCGCCGTCCCAGTTCTCCTGGAAGCGGGAGTCGACGAAGCCCGCGCCCTCGGTCGCCTTGATGTACGCGAAGCCGTACCCGTCGTTGGCGACCGCCGCCCAGTCGATCTCCTCCTGGTGGGCGGAGACGTCGATACCCATCACCTCGTCGGGCGCGAGCGTCGTCTCCGCGGGCAGGTTCTCGAGCGCGGCCGCGTCAGCCGAGGTCGCCGCGACCTCCATCGCCGCGTCGTCGGCGGTGAAGGGCGCCGGATCGCTCTTGGCCGCCTCCTGCCCGCCCCCGCCGAGGCCGCGGATCACCGAGACGGAGCATCCGCCGATGACCAGCACGAGCAGCAGCGCGAGGGAGCCCGCGACGATCTGGCGTCGGCGGACCTGCTCAGGCGTGAATCGTGGCACGCACCGGACGCTACCGGAGCAGGCCAGGTCGTCGCGGGAGACGTGCCGGGCGGGAGCGGAGGAAGGACAACGCTTCCCGGCTCCCGGCGGGGTCAGCGGGTGCGCCGGGTCAGTGTGCGAGTCGGGTCAGTGTGCGAGTCGGGTCGGCACGGGAGCCGGCTCAGCGCGCGAGTCGGGTCAGCGCGCGAACAGCTCCGCGAAGGCGCGCAGGAGCCGCGGCGGCTGGTCGGCCTCGACGTGCCGCAGCTCGGTGAAGATCTCCTCCATCTCGTCGGGCGAGAAGTAGCCGTGGTCGCGATAGGCGCGGGCCCGCTCGATGATCGAGGGGACGTCCAGCTCGGGGTGGAACTGGGTGGCGTACTGCCTGGTCCCGACGCGGAACATCTGCACCGGTGCGGTGCGTCCGCTCGCGAGCGCGGTCGCGTGCGGGGGCAGCGTGTGCACTGCCTCCTTGTGGCCGACGAGCCCGAGGAAGGTGTCCTCCAGCTGCGCGGCGCGGACCAGCGGGTCCTCGCGACCGGCCTCGGTGAGGGTGACCTCGACGGCGCCGAGCGGCTCACCGTGGGTGCGATCGATGAGGGCACCCTGATGGGTGCCGAGGGTGCCGATGCCGTAGCAGGCGCCGAGGAAGGGGACGTCGTGGGCGATGACCTCGTCGAGGACGCGGTCGATCTCCGCCTCGGCCCGCAGCTGCGCCTCGCTCTTGGAGCCGACGGGGTCGGACACGGTGAAGGGGCTGCCGCACAGGATGATGCCGGAGATGTCGTCCATCGCGAGGTCCGGGAAGGGGTCGCGGTCCAGGCGCGCCCAGAGCAGGTCCTGCTCCTGGAGGCCGGTGAAGTCGAGCACGGCGGCACGCTCGGTGGCGGCGACGTCGTCCTCGGGACGGGTGGCGATCTGCACGAACGGTTTCACCAGCGCATCGTATCCACTGGCGCGCGGTGCTCCCGGCCGCCGGCGCAGGCCCTTGCATCGCCGGTGATGGACGGCTCCGCGCACGTGCCGCCGGACCGTGCCGCAGCGCGTCGGCGCGCTGCGGTCCTGTCGGCGCGCACTGCTGTCCTGTCGGCACGCACCGCGGTCCCGCCGGTCGGGCCGGCCTCTCCCGTGGTCTGCGGGGCGTCGACGACGCTCATCGAGGAGATCCCGTGACCGCTTCCCCCGCTCGTGGCCTCGCGCTGACTCCCGCGGCCGTCGAACGGCCCGCCGTGCTGTGCGCCGAGCGGGTGCTCGCCACGTGAGCTCACCGGCTGCTCTGGTCGCGGGGCATCCGCTCCCGGAGGGGTTGCGGGCGGCGCAGGACCCGGCGCTGTGCGCGTGGCTCCCCGGCCTTCCTGCGCTTGTCGGCGAGGTGCTGGAGCGGTGGGAGCTGACGGCGCTGCCGCCGCTCCGACCGGGCGGTTCGAGCGCCTGGGTCGCACCCGTGCGCACCGCCGACGCGGGCGAGCGGGTGCTGAAGGTGGCGTGGGCGCATGAGGAGTCCCGCGACGAGGCGGCAGGGATGCGGGCGTGGCAGGGCTCGGGGCGGCGCAGATGCTGCGCTGCGAGCGGCGAGGTGACACGGCGGCTCTGCTGATGGAGCACGTGCGGCCCGGGGTGCCGCTCTCGCGCTGCCTGACCTGGCCCGAGCGGGACGAGATGGCCGCGGCGGTGCTGCGTCGGCTGCGCGTCCCGGTCGAGGAGCTGCTCGGTGCGAACGGCGATCCGGCCGCCGGCTCCACCCTCCCCGCCCCGTCCTCGTTCCGGCCGCTCGCCGACATGTGCGCGTGGTGGGCCGACAGCGCCGCCCGGCGGCACGCCGAGGCCGTCCCGTCGCTGCTGCCGGCGGGGCTCGTCGAGCACGGCCTCGGTCTGTTCCGCGAGCTGCCCCGGGACTGGGACGGGGAGCAGATCCTGCTGGTCACGGACCTGAACCCGGGCAACATCCTCACCCATGACGGGCCGGAGCGGTGGCTGATGATCGATCCGAAGCCGTACATCGGCGATCCGCACTACGACGTGCTGCAGCACATGCTCGGCGACGGGGAGCGCCTGGTCGCGGCTCCGGGGGCGTTCGCCGATCGAATGGCTGATCTCGCGGGGCTGGATCGTCGGCGGACCCGACGGTGGCTGCTGGCCCGCTGCGTGCAGGAGGCCGGGGACTTCGGCGACGCCGCATCGGCGGCGCTCCGTCTCGCGTCCGACGGGGTCGAGTGACGTTCCAGGGTTCCTGCGGCCTGCGGGGTCGAGCGACCCGCCAGGGTTCTCTCGGCTGACGGGGTCGAATGACTTCTCAGGGCCGCTGCTCCTCACCGTTCGGTCCGTCATCGGGCCCGTCGCTCAACCTGAACTGCCAGTCCTCCCCGGCTCGACTATGCGTCCGTGCCTGGCGGCGCGTCCCGGCCTGACGACGACTCGCCTCGTCCCGACGCTCCGTCGGGGTCCGACGACTCTTCTCTGCCCGGCCTTTCCCTGCTCGCCAGCCCCCGCAGCGGCGTCGGCCCGGTCTCCCGCGCCGCGCCGGAGTGTCCGGTCCAGCGCACCCGGTGCCCGGGCAGGGCAGGGTTCTCGACCCGTTCGACGCGGGCGGCGAGCTGCTCCTTCTTGTTGCAGTGGGCGCAGAGCCCCTGACCGTTGTCGAGGCTGGTGGGGCCCCCGCGGGAGACCGGGACGATGTGGTCGTACTGGCGGATCTGCGCATTGCAGAACGGCCCGCGGCAGGTGGTGTCGCGCCGGCTGAGGAAGCGTCGCATCGCAGGAGGGAAGGGTCGCGAGGCGGCGTCCATCGCGACGAGCTCGTCGGCCGTGGGATGGGCGTAGAGACGTCGCAGCGTCGCCCGCACGGCCTCGCCGTCGGGCCCGAAGGGATCGCGCTCCCCCTCAGCGGGCGGGGTCGTGCAGGCCAGGAGCTGCTCGCGCACCGCCACGGCCGGCACGGCGCCGTAGCCCTCGAGATGGGCGACGTCGCCCGCGTCCGGAGAGAACAGCGCACGGTCGGTGATGATCACGCCGACCTCGAGAGTGACCGGCGGCGCCCCCTCCCCGGGGCGCAGCACCGCGTCGATCAGCGCGTCCGCCATCACGGCGGAGTGGCCGCTGCGGTCCCCGGCGGCGCGGCGTCGCTCCGCCTCGCGGCTGAGGCGGCGGTGGATCTGCTGTGCGTCGAGAGCGGAGAGTCGCGCCGTGAGGGTCGCCATCCCGTGCTGACCGGGGGTCATCGTGACGTGGCGGTCCCTGCGCGCCCGGCGGTGGCGCAGCGCCGCCCCCTCCGGGTCGAGCTCCCCGGCGACGGTCGCGACCACGTCCCGCCACCTGCGGGTGCCCGCGCCGTCGAGCTCGGGGAGCCGCTCGCCGAGGATCCGGTCGACCTCGCGGGCGAGGTCCGGGTCCAGCACGGCGGACGCGTCGGCGACGGCGTAGGCGGCATCCCCGCCGATCTGTCCCGCGGCCAGCGCCGACATGATCCGCGGGAGGGTCTCGACGAGACGTCGGGCGGAGGCGAGGGTGCGGCCGGCCATGTGCGGGGAGCGGCGGGTGATCAGGGAGAGGTCGGTGACGGTGGAGCCGTCGGCCTCCTGCTCGATGCGGCTGCGCGAGGGGGTGGCGGCGTCCTCGTGGGCGGCATCGTCGCGTGCCTGCTCCCAGCGCTCGCGGCGCGTGGTCTCCTGCAGGGCGATCACGGCGCGGGCCTCGAGAGAGTCGAACGCCCCGCGGGAGGCCTGGATCGCGCCGAGCAGGTCGGAGAACTCTCGGCGCGCCCGGCCCTCGGTCGTGAACAGCTCTGCGGGGTCGCTGGCGAGCCCCTGGAGGAGGAACGCCAGGTCACCGAGGTGCTGGGCGAGGCCGACGGGGTCAGTGCGGCGCAGCGCGGCGAGGGTCTCCCCGGGGGTGTCCTCCCCCGAGGAGCCCGGGAACCACGGTGCGCTCGTCATGCCTCCATGCTTCCGGCGCCGGTGCCGGAGGGCCAGGCAGGGGTCGGAGATGGGGACGGAGAGGCGGTGTGGAGGAACGGTCGGCGGTAGGGGCGCAGACGAGAGCGGGGTGAGGAGTGGAGCAACGGTCCAGCGCCCAGGCGACGCCGGCCTCGCCCACCGCCCAGCCCCGGGTCCCACAATGGAGGGCATGACGACTCTCGCAGACTTCACCGCCACCGCCCTCTCTGGCACCGAGCAGGACCTCGGCGAGCATCTCGGCTCGGTCGTGCTCGTGGTCAACACCGCCAGCAAGTGCGGGCTCACCCCGCAGTACGAGGGGCTGCAGGCCCTCCACGAGCGCTTCGCCGACCGCGGACTCACCGTGCTGGGCTTCCCCTGCGACCAGTTCAACAACCAGGAGCCCGGCACCGACGACGAGATCTCCGAGTTCTGCCAGGTCAACTACGGCGTCACCTTCCCGATGTTCTCGAAGATCGAGGTCAACGGCGAGGGCGAGCACGAGGTCGAGGGCGGGCTGAAGATCCCCGCCGGGGACATCGAGTGGAACTTCGGCAAGTTCCTGCTGGACCGGGACGGGCAGGTGCTGCGTCGCTGGTCGCCGCAGACCACCCCCGAGGAGATCGCGGACGACATCGAGGCCGCGCTCGGCGCCTGAGCGGCCGACGGCCGGCCGGGATGCCGGACCCGAGGGCTCCGGGCGCGACGGCTCAGAGCGCGACGACTCAGAGCGTGACGACTCAGTGCGTGACGACCTCGGGCGCGGACCCGACGGCCTCGCCCCGAGGCCGTCGGCCCGGCGCCGCCGGGCTCACCCGGGCAGCGACCACCCGTCGGCGACGACGGCGTCCCGGTCCCCGGGCCGATCGGTGTCCACGAGCACCTGACGCCGGTCCAGGACCCGCAGCCGCCCCACCCAGGCGCCGAGGCCGCGGGTGGAGCCGTCGGTGGTCAGGGCGAGCCGCACCTGCACCTCGCCCGAGAGCGGACCCGACGTGTCCACCAGCGGGAACGTCCCCGTCCATGCCACGCGCCGGCCCCAGCCGGTGATCGTCCCGTCGGGGATCTCGACCGGCTCCTGGTGGCGGGCGGTGAGGCGTCCCGGCAGGGGCGTCCAGCTCTCTCCCCCGTCGGCCGAGACCTCGAGGACCAGCAGGTCGTAGGCGGTCTCGAGGTGCGCGAACAGCTCCGCCTCGAGCACCGGCTCGCGGCCGGGCAGGTCCGCGGAGATCTCCAGGGTCGCCGTGGCGGCGTCACGGTCCCCGGCGCGCCAGCCTGACCGCACGCTCTCGGGGACGACCCCGAGCGCATGGGCCACGCAGGTGGAGACCTCGCGACGGGTGACCGAGGTGGTGGACCACTCGCGGGTGGGGTGCACCGAGTTCGTCAGCAGCACCACGACCGTCTCGGTGAGCGGGTCGATGACCAGCGAGGTGCCGGTGAAACCGGTGTGCACGCCGCTGTACGGGCTGGTCAGGCCTGCGTGGTAGAACCAGGCCTCGAGCTCGGGGCCGAGGCCGCGCCGCGCGCCGCCGACACCGGTGATCTCGGCGATGCGGTCGGTGAACATCGACTCGACGGTGTCGGGCTGGAGGATGCGGGCCCCGCCGTAGATCCCGCCGTGCAGGAACATCTGCGCGAACACGACGAGGTCGCGGGCGGTGGAGAACACCCCGGCATGCCCGGCGACGCCGCCGAGGGAGTAGGCGTTCTCGTCGTGGACGTGCCCGTGGACGAGCCTGCCGTAGTACTCCACGTACTCGGTCGCGGCGATGCGGTCCTTCAGCTCCGCGGGCGGGTTGTACATCGTCTCGTCCATCCCGAGCGGGCCGGTGATGTGCTCGCGCACGTACGCGTCGAGGCTCGTCCCGGAGAGCTTCTCGACGATGAGCCCGAGCGTGATCAGGCCCAGGTCGGAGTAGACGTACTTCGTGCCGGGCGGGGTGCTCGGCGCGACGGTGAGCACCGCGTCGATCCGCGAGGGGATGTCGGGGTGGGCGGAGTAGAGGTTGATGAAGGCGGGCAGTCCGCCGACATGGGTGAGCAGGTGCTGGACCGTGACCTCGCCCTTCCCGTTCTCGGCGAAGCGCGGGAGGTGGTCGGCGACGCGGTCCTCGAGCGAGAGCAGCCCCGCCTCGACGTGCTGCATGACGGCGGTGGCGGTGAAGATCTTCGAGATCGAGGCGAGGTCGTAGATCGTGTCCGTCCGGGCGGGGATCCGCTCCGCCTCGGGCAGCTCGGTGCTCGCGTCCTGCCAGCGCAGCGCATACCCGTCGGCGTGCTCGTAGGCGATGCCGCGCTGCGAGGCGACCAGGAGCGTGGCGCCGGAGAAGCGGGGCGGGTCGTTGTCGAGGCCGGCGCGGAGGATGCCGGGCAGCTGGGCGAGCACGTCGGCGTCCAGGCCGACGTCGGCGGGCTCGACGTCCGCGAGGGTCGTCGAGGAGCCGCGCCGGTTCCAGGGGTGGGGGTGGGGTCCGCCGGGCCGCCAGCCGGGGGCGGAGGCGGCGGCCTGCTTCTCGGGGCGCGCCTTGCGCGGCGCGGGATCGCCCATGGCGTGCGCGGCGGCGGGGAGGCCGACGGCTCCGGTGCAGGCGGCGAGCGCCCCGGCGGTGAGGCCGACGCGACGGGTGATGCCGGGCTGATCGGTGCGGGGCTGGTCGGTGCCGTTCTGGTCGGTGCCGGGCTGGTCCATGGGGCTCCTTCGCATCGGGTCCGTCGCGCGGCCGGGGGCGTCCTCGATGACGCCGCACGTCCGTCTCCGCTGCTCGGACCGGGTGGCACGCAGGCTCCGCTCCCCCTGGTCGGGAGCCTCGCGCGCCGCCGACCAACCTATCCCCAGCCCTGTCGTGTGGCAACCGTCATACGCCGGGTGCAGGGGCGCGGGCTCGTCGTCGGCTCCGCAGGTCAGCGACCGCCGACGGGGCCGCTCCCCCGTCGAGCCACCCGCACCTCGCGCAGGCCGAGCGCCAGCAGGACGATCGAAGCCGCCCTCAGCCCCGCCACCACCAAGTCCCCGAGGATCTCGAGGATTCGGGCGACGAGCACGACGCCGTCGGGGAACCGGTCCAGGTCACCGGAGACGTCGATGTCGAAGAGCAGACCGAGCAGGACCGGGGCGATGGCGAGCACCCCGCCGATCCAGAGCCGGCTCCCGCGACGGGCATGCACGATCACGATGATCGACAGCACCAGCGCCGCGACCCAGAGGGCCAGGCTTCCGAGCGCCAGAAGGGCAACGACGGCCCCGAACGTGGCCCGACCGCCGGGGTCGGCCAGCAGCCCGGTCCACGTCTCGAGGGGCCGACCCGCCATGAGCAGCTCCAGGAGCAGGCCGACGAGGCCGCTGATCACCATCACGGCCATCACGGCGATCAGGGCGCGCGCCGTGCGGACCGGCGGCTCGGAGGGCGCGGGCGGGACCGGCCCCCGAGGCGGCCACGACCCGCCGTCGG
>NZ_KV788677.1:0-6543 GCF_001807385.1 Brachybacterium sp. HMSC06H03
CACGGGCGTCGCGTCGGCACCGGCCGGGCGCGGGCCGGGGCCGCGTCGCCGCTCAGCCCTCGTCGTCCTCGTCGAAGTCGGGGGTCTCGATGCCGAGGGCGGAGGAGGGATGCGCGAGGAAACCCTCCTGGACGCTCGGCTGCAGCGGGAAGCCGCCGATGCTCGCCCCGTGCTCGGTGCCGACGAAGGAGGGCTCGGCGGCGACGACCGCGGCGACCTCGTGCACGTGACGGCTCGCCTCCCTGCCGCGCCCCAGGAAGCCGGCGCCGGTGTAACCGCCCATGCGGCGGCCGCTGAGCCGCTCCGCCCGGACCGCCTCCTGGTCGAGCTGCTTCGCGGCCGCGCGCAGACCCGTGACCAGGCGTCCCAGCTCGGGATGCTCCTCGCGGGTCCAGCGCTCGTGGACCCGCTCCCCGATCTCGCGGACCTCGGGCTCCTCCGCGCGACCGGCCTCGGCCAGCGTGTTCGCCAGGCGCAGGCGCAGGAGGGTGAGCCGATCCGCCCCACGGCGCTGGGCATCGGCGAGGGCTCTGAGGCCATGGGGGTCCGCGGTCATCGCGCTCCTCCTTGTCACGAGGTCTCGGGGGTCACGAGGTCCCGGTCTCGGAGGCGTCGGGGCCCGCGGTGCGGCCTGTCCCGGTCATCGTAGGCGCTGAGAGCAGATCCGTGGCCAGCCAGTCGTCGAGGATCTCGATCGCCGTCGCCCGCACCGGCGGATCGGAGAGGAAGACGTCGTGCCGCGCCCCGTCGACGGGCACGATCCGCACCCGTGGGCCGAGCCGTCGCGCGGCCGCGGCGAGGGAGCGCACGTCCAGGACGGTGTCGGCGTGGAGGGGGCGCTCGCCCCGTCTCGAGGCGATCGCGGTGCGGTCCGAGTGCATGACCAGCGCCGGTGCGGCGAGCGGGCCGGCGGCGGCCAGACGCCGGTGCCCGTCGAGCATCGCCCGGAGGGTGCTGGCGGGGAAGCGGTGGCCCCCGGGCGGCTTCAGCTCGAGGTCGTAGTCGTAGTCCCCGCCCAGGTCACGATGGGTGGCACGGGCGTAGGCGTCGTCGCCGACGGGGAGGATGGGCCTGCTCCTCAGCCGGCGGGCCATCAGGTGCACCGGGCCCTCGAGCAGCTTCCGCACGCCCGGGCCGAGGTGCATCTCGAGCCACGGCGAGTTCAGGGCGAGGCCCCGGACCGCGCCGGGATGGCGCAGCGCGTAGAGCGTCGCGACGAGTCCTCCCGCGGAGTGGGCGAGGATCACCGGGGGCGCGCTGCGGCCGATGCGGCGCAGCGACGCGCCGATCTCCTCGTCGTATCGGCTGAGGTGGTCGATCTCGGTGGGCGTCTGACCGGGCAGGATGCTGCGGCCGTACTTGCGCAGGTCCAGGCCCCAGACATCGTGGCCGCGGGCGCCGAGGTGGTCCATCAGGTCACGGTCGAAGACGTAGTCCGACCAGCCGTGCATGAGCAGCACGGGCGGGGTCCGTCCGGTGCGGGGAGCGTCGCCCGGGACGGGCTCGCGGTGGATGAGGCTCGCCTGCAGCGGTCCCTCGTCGTCGCTGCCGAGGTCGATCCGGTGGAGCGTGTAGCCCGCTCCGAGCACCGGGTCGGTGCTCACACGTCCTTGGAGCTCTCCCGCAGCAGCTCGACGACCTCGCCGCGGCGGTAGCGGCGGTGACCGCCGAGGGTGCGCATGTAGGTGAGCTTGCCCGCCTGGGCCCAGCGAGTGACGGTCTTGGGGTCGACATGGAACATGCTCGCGACCTCCGCGGGCGTCATCAGCTCAGCGGCGTCGTCCCCGTCGGGCACTCCACCGGGGTGCTGATCCGTGGAAGCGTTCATCGAGGAGGAGACCTTTCGCTGGGGGGAGACGGCTCGAGACGGGACGGGGGTCCCCACTGCACTCGAGTACCGACACAAGACTACCCGGTAAGGTGTATGGGCCGGTCAAGGCGGGCCACGAAACGCCCAATTCCTTCGCCGGGCGGTGCTCCGCCCGCCACACCGGGCGCCGCGGAAGGGACGTCGGGCACGTCCGGAGGGTCGCGGTTCGCCGTCGGCCGGAGCGACCATGTACTCTGGGCATCCGAAACTAATGCCATCCTCCGGGTCGTCGAGCACACCCGGCACCCGACGCACAGGGGGTCAGATCCATGGGTCGCGGCCGACAGAAAGCCAAGCACACCAAGGTGGCACGGGACCTCAAGTACTACAGCCCGCCGACGGATCTCTCGGCGCTGCAGCGGGAGCTGCAGTCTCAGCGGAGCGAGACCTCCTCCGCCGACGGAGACGACTGGGGCGAGGACGCCGAGGACTGGGCCGACGAGGACGCCCCGTCCGCACATCGCCGCTGAGCGGCGCGCGGCAGGCTCCGCGGAGCACCGTGACACAGCAGGAGGGCCGACCCGATGGGTCGGCCCTCCTGCTGTGTGCGGGATGGCAGCTCAGACCCAGCCGGGGTGCTGGCCGGCGAGCATGACCGCGCCGCCCTCGACGCCCTTGGCGCCGGCGACGACGTGCTCGAGCGCATGGCCGGGCTCGGGCAGGGACTCCTCGGCCACGACCTCGCCGATCGCGCGGGCGCCGAGGCCGCGCTCGGCGAGCACGGCCAGGACCTGGTCGGCCTGCTCCTGCGCGACCAGGGCGACCATGCCTATGCCCATGTTCAGCGTGCCCTCGAGGTCGAGCTGCGGGACGGAGCCCCACCCGGCGACGCGGGAGAACACGGGGGCCGGCTCCCAGAGGGCGCGGTCCACGCGGGCCGCGAGGCCGTGCGGCATGACCCGGGCGAGGTTCGCGGCGAGGCCGCCGCCGGTGATATGGCTGAGGGCGTGGACCGCGCCGACGGTGCGGGCGTCGCGCAGCACGGCCAGCAGGTCCGCGGTGTAGATGCGGGTGGGTTCCAGGAGCTCCTCCCCCAGGGTGCGGCCGAAGTCCTCGACACGCTGCTCGAGGGTGAGCCCGGCGGCGGAGACCACGGCGCGGACCAGGGAGTACCCGTTGGAGTGCAGGCCGGAGGCGTCCATGCCGATCACGACGTCTCCCTGGCGCACCCGGTCGGGTCCCAGCAGGTCGTCGGCCTCGACCACGCCGACCGCGGCGCCCGCGACGTCGTAGTCCTCGGGGGACATCAGCCCCGGGTGCTCGGCGGTCTCGCCGCCGACGAGGGCGCAGCCCGCGAGGCGGCACCCCTCGGCGATGCCGCGCACGATGTCGGCGATCCGCTCGGGCACCACGGCGCCGCAGGCGATGTAGTCGGTCATCGCCAGCGGTGCGGCGCCGACCACGACGATGTCGTCGACGACCATGCCGACCAGGTCCTGGCCGATCGTGTCGTGCACGTCGAGGGCGCGCGCGATCGCGATCTTCGTGCCGACGCCGTCGGTCGAGGAGGCGAGCAGCGGGCGGCGGTAGTCCTTCAGCGCGGAGACGTCGACCAGTCCGGCGAAGGCGCCGATCCCGCCGAGGACGTCGGGGCCGTGCGTCGCCGCGACGGCCTCCTTCATCAGCTCGACGGCACGGTCGCCCGCAGCGGTGTCGACACCGGCGGAGGCGTAGGTGATCGCGTCGCCCGGGGCGGGGCGGGGGGTGGTGTTCATGCGTCCTTCCCGACGGCGGCAGGCTCGCCGGGGCGAGCCTGGAGGATGCCCTGTGCCCGGGCGACGGGCTCCGGCAGGGCGACCGGGTACTTCCCGGAGAAGCAGGCAGTGCACAGCCGCTCCTCGGGCTGGCCGGTGGCGGCGATCATCCCCTCCTCGGAGATGAAGCCGAGGGAGTCCGCGCCTAGCGAGCGGGCGATCTCCTCGATGCCCAGGCCGTTGGCGATGAGCTCGGCCCGGGAGGCGAAGTCGATGCCGTAGAAGCAGGGCCAGCGCACCGGCGGCGAGGAGATCCGCACGTGGACCTCGGCGGCGCCGGCCTCGCGCAGCATCCGCACCACGGCGCGCTGCGTGTTCCCGCGCACGATGGAGTCGTCGATGACCACGAGGCGCTTGCCCTGGATCACCTCGCGCAGCGGGTTGAGCTTCAGGCGGATGCCGAGCTGGCGGATGGTCTGGGAGGGCTGGATGAAGGTGCGGCCCACGTAGGCGTTCTTGACCATGCCCTGCCCGTAGGGGATCCCGGACTCCTGGGCGTAGCCGATCGCGGCGGGGGTCCCGGACTCTGGGGTCGGGATGACCAGGTCGGCCTCGACGGGGTGCTCGCGGGCGAGCTGGCGTCCCATCTCAGCGCGGGACTCGTTCACGCTGCGCCCGGCGATGCGGGTGTCGGGGCGGGCGAGGTAGACGTACTCGAAGACGCAGCCCTTGGGCTCGGCGGGGACGACCTGCTCGCTGTGCAGGCCCTGCTCGTCGACGATGACCATCTCGCCGGGGGCGACCTCGCGCACGAAGCTCGCGCCGCAGATGTCCAGCGCCGCGGTCTCCGAGGCGATGACCCAGCCGCGCTCGAGCCGGCCCAGCACCAGCGGGCGGATGCCCTGCGGGTCCCGCGCCGCGTACAGCGCGGTCTCGTCCATGAGGGTGAAGCAGTACGCGCCCCGCAGGCGCGGCATGACGTCGCGCAGCGAGTCGGCGAGGGTGCCCTCGGAGTTCAGCAGTGCGGTGACCAGGGCGGTGTCGGTGGTGTTGCCGCGGGCGATCTCGCCGGTGCGGGGCGTGCCCTGCCGCTCGTGGATCAGCTCGAGCAGCTCCTCGGTGTTGACGAGGTTGCCGTTGTGGGCGAGCGCCACGGTGCCCTCGTGCCGGGGGCCGAGGGTGGGCTGGGCGTTGGACCAGACGGACCCGCCGGTGGTCGCGTAGCGGGTGTGCCCGATCGCGATGTGCCCCTGGAGCGTGCCGAGGGAGGCCTCGTCGAAGACCTGGGAGACCAGTCCCATGTCCTTGTAGACCAGGATCTGCGAGCCGTCGGAGGTCGCGATGCCCGCGGACTCCTGTCCGCGGTGCTGCAGCGCGTACAGCCCGTAGTAGGTCAGCTTCGAGACGTCCTCGCCGGGGGCGAAGACGCCGAAGACCCCGCAGGCGTCCTGCGGGCCCTTCTCCCCGGGGAGCAGGTCATGGGAGAGTTTTCCGTCGCCGCGTGCCACCGGTCCATGATGCCACAGCGCGGATCTGACGCCCCGTGCGGTCCGTCTCGCGGGCAGGGCGCGGCAGGCAGGGGTGCGGCACCCGCCCGCCGACGGGGTCCCCGGTGCGGGCGGCGTGTGCTCGACCGCGGGGTGCGTGCACTCGGCCGGGGGATGCGGGCGCTCAGCCGCGGCGGCGGTCCTCGCGGCGGTGGCGGCGCGCGTCGACGAACGAGGCGATCGCGGCGAGCGGGAGCCCGATCACGACCATGGCCAGGATCACGAAGTTCACGACGCCGCGGAGGTCGCCGAACCCGAACAGCGGCACGCTCAGCAGGGCCAGGATCCCGGGCACCAGGAAGGACAGCAGGACCCAGAACCCGAGGGCGGGGGCGCGCCGGCGGCGGACGTAGAGCGCGGTGCGCGTACTCCCGGCCTCCTCTGCCTCCCCGGCGCCGTCGGCGTCGGTCGGGTCAGCGGTGGGGGCCGAGTCGACGGCATCCTCCGCGGCGTCCGTGCGGCCCGTCAGGTGCTCGCGATCCTCGCCCTCGGGACGGGCCTGGGGGTTCTCGGTGGTGTTCACGGTGTTCACAGCTCTCCTGCGGCATCGACCGCCGCGGCGACGATCGCCGGGTCGGTCAGGGTCTCGGGGGCGTCGGGCTCGACGGGCGCACCGGGCCGCCGACGGGCGGAGAGGTGCACGGAGCCGACGCCGGAGCGACGGACGAGGTCCACGACGTCGGCGGGGCGGACCCCACCCCCGGCGCAGATCTCGACGAGGTCCTCGGCGGCGTCGACCATCGCGGCGAGGTCGTCGGCGCCGTCGAGGGCCCGAGCCTGCCCTCCCGAGCTGAGAACTCGGTGGATCCCGAGGCCGATCGCGGCCTGGACGGCGGCGACGCGGGCCTCGCGCGAGGGCATCGCGTCGACGGCGCGGTGCAGGGTGAGGGTCAGTCCGCGGCCGGCGCGCTGGGCGGCGAGGAGGGCGCTGTCGCGCACGGCTTCGAGGGCGGGGAGGTCGAGCTCGCCGGCCTCGGTGAGCACCCCGAGCACGACGCCCGCGGCGCCGCCGTCGACGACGGCGGCCGCCTGGTCCGCCATCCGCTCGATCGCGTCGGCCTCGGCCGCGAACTCGGCCGGCCTGCCGACGAAGTCCGCGCTGCTCGCCCGGGGGCGGATCAGCGCGTGCACGTCGAGGTGGGGCTTCGCGTCCCGGGCGGCGACGAGCTCGCGGGCGCGGCGCACGGCCTGCTCGACGAGCTCGGGCGCGGGGGTGGTGCCGCCGAGGTCGAGGTCCTGGCACAGCTCGATCCGGTCGGCGCCGGCGAGCGCTGCGACCTCGAGGCCGGCGAGGTCCTCCACGGCGATCTCGACGGCGGGGCTCATCGCGTCTCCTCGGCGGTCTGCTCGCCGCGGTCCGGAGCCGACCCGTTGTCGTTCGGCGCCTCGCCGTCGGCGGGCCGCGCGCCGGTGCCGCGGGCGGTGCGGACCG
>NZ_KV788678.1:0-41577 GCF_001807385.1 Brachybacterium sp. HMSC06H03
GCACGCCGCTTGACATAGGAGATACCCATGAGCGTCATCGCCGAGGAGCTGCTGCCCGACTCCCTGCTGGAGACCTTCCGCGAGCGCGCGGTGGTCCACGACCGGGAGAACACCTTCCCCGACCAGGACCTCGCCGACCTGCGCGAGCGCGGATACCTGCGCCTGCTGGTCCCCCGCGAGCTCGGCGGACTCGGCGGGAGCCTGCTGGAGGCCGCGCGCGTCCAGCGCCGCCTGGCCGGCGCCGCCCCCGCCACGGCGCTGTCGATGAACATGCACCTCGTCGTCACCGGCGCCGCGCTGCACGCCCACCGCCTCGGCGCGGAGCCCGTGCGCAGCATCCTCGAGGACGCCGCCGCGGAGAAGCTGTTCGCCTTCGGGATCTCCGAAGCGGGCAACGACGCGATGCTCTTCGACTCCGCCACCCGCGCCGTCCCCGACGGCGACGGCTTCCGCCTCACCGGCACCAAGATCTTCACCTCCCTCGCCCCCGTCTGGGACCGCCTGGTCGTGCACGGCCGGGTCGCCGTCGCGCGGGAGGACGACCCCCGGCTCGTGTTCGGGGTGATCGAGCGCGACGAGCACGTCGAGACCCTCGACGACTGGGACACCCACGGCATGCGCCCCTCCCAGTCCCGCACGACGCGTCTGGACGGCGCGGCCGTCACGGAGGAGCGGGTGCTGACCACCACCCCCGTCGGCCCGAACACCGACCCCTTCGTGATGGGGATCTTCGGCGCCTTCGAGCTGCTGATCGCCTCGGTGTACACCGGGGTCGCGCAGCGCGCCGTGGAGGTGGGCAGCTCGATCGCGACCACCCGCCGCAACGCCACCAAGGGCATCGTCCACGCCGACGACCCCGACATCCGCTGGCGCCTCGCCGACGCCGCGATCCGCCTCGACGGCGCGGTGCTGCAGGCCGAGAAGGTCCTCGCCGACCTCGACGCGCTCGGGACCGGGGAGAGCGGCCCGGGCACGAGCGACCACGGGCCGCGCTGGTTCCTGCACTTCTCCGGGGTGAAATCCCGCGCCACCGAGGCCGCGATCGCCGCGGTCGACCAGGTGCTGCGCGCCAGCGGCGGCGCCCAGTACTTCCGCCGCAGCGAGCTCGAGCGCCTCTCCCGCGACGTGCGCGCCGGGCTCTACCATCCCTCCGACGAGGAATCCGTCCATGCCGCCTACGCCAAGGCGCTGCTGGGGGAGATCGGCTCCCCGCGCTGACTGTCAAGGTCCGCTGGAACGGCGACTCGAGGACGGTGCCGACCGCGATTGCCTCTGACCCGCGCCCGACCGTCCGTGACAGGCGGCGGCTCAGCCGAAGAGCACCTCGGCCTCGTGCCAGCGCGACTCCGGCACCGTCTTCAGGCTGTCGATCGCCTCGGTCAGCGGCACGTCCACGATGTCGGTGCCGCGCAGCGCGACCATCCGTCCGAAGCCGCCGCCGTGCACCAGGTCGACCGCCGCGGTGCCCAGACGGGTAGCGAGTACCCGGTCGTAGCCGGTCGGCTCGCCGCCGCGCTGGATGTGCCCCAGCACCGTCGCGCGCGACTCGATGCCCAGCCGCTCCTCGATCAGCGGCGCGAGCGCCGCGGCGACCCCGCCGAAGCGCGGCCGTCCGAACTCGTCGAGGTCGTAGTCCATGAAGCCCTCGGGCGCGTCGGAGGGCACGAACCCCTCGGCGACCACCACCAGCGGGGCGCGACCGCGATCGTGGGCCGCCTTCACGTAGCCGCAGATCTCCTCGATGCTCAGCGGGAACTCGGGCAGGCAGATCACGTGCGCGCCGGCGGCCATGCCCGAGTGCAGCGCGATCCACCCCACCGAGCGGCCCATCACCTCCGCCACCATGCAGCGGTGGTGGGAGTCGCCCGTCATCCGCAGCCGGTCGAGCGACTCGGTCGCGATCTCGACCGCCGTGTGGAAGCCGAAGGTGTAGTCGGTCGCGTCGAGGTCGTTGTCGACCGTCTTGGGCACGCCGACCACCGGGACCCCCGCCTCGGACAAACGGTTAGCGGTGAACAGCGTGCCGTCGCCGCCGATCGCGATGATCGCGTCGACCTCCTGCTCGTCCATGTGGCGCCGGACGATCTCGGCGCCGTCGGCCCCGTCGTGGAAGGGGTTCGCGCGGGAGGTGCCCAGGATCGTGCCGCCGATCCGGCCGATGCCGCGCACGCGACGGCGGGGGAGGGTCATCCAGTCCCCCTCGATCACGCCGCGCCAGCCGTCCCGGTAGCCGATGAACTCGTCCTCGAAGAGGCGATCGCCCTTGATCACCGCTCCGCGGATCACGGCGTTCAGGCCGGGGCAGTCGCCGCCGGAGGTCAGGATTCCGATCTTCATGACGGGCTGGCTCTCTTCTCTCGGGCGTCGGGGCGGAGCCGCTCCTCGGCGTGCTCCGCCTCCACCCTAGGCGGGCCGGGAAGCTTCTGCGCGGGTCCTCGGTCCCCGGATCGTCGCAGCTGGACGACGGATGAACGGTGTCCTGACGGGGGATGACGCAGCGGCGCCCCGCCTCCTCCGCAGAGGGGACGGGGCGCCGCAGAGGCGGGGGAGAGGCCTCAGGCCTCGCCCTCTGCCTCGTCGGCGGTGGGGTCCGCGGCGGGGGAGAGGCCCTCGCCACGGGTCTGCTCGGACTGCTCGCGCACCGCGCGACCGCCCTCGGCGGCCCGCTGGAGCGTGTCCTGGAAGTCCACGCCGGTGGTGGACTTGACCATGTCGAGCACCTGGGCGAGGCCCACGGAGATGTTCTGCCCGATCTTCGCCTCGCCGTCGGTGGAGAACACCGAGAGGTTGGAGATGTTCGAGTACGGGGAGGCGAGCTCGCCGGCGACCTCCGGCAGCACCTCGAGCACCTGGGCCAGGACCGCGGCGTCGTTGAACTGCTTGTACGCCTCGGCGCGGGCACGGGTGGTCTCCGCCTCGGCGTCGCCCTTGGCACGGATCGCCGCCGCCTCGGCCTCGCCCTTGGCGCGCAGCGAGTCGGCCTCGGCCTGGCCCTCGAGCCGGACCGCCTCGGCGTCCTTCGAGCGGCGCTGAAGCTCGACCTCGGCCTCGGCCCGACCGCGGGCCTCGATCGCGTGCGCCTCGGCGTCCGCGGTGACCTTGCGGGACTCGGCGCGGTTGCGCTCGTCGGTCAGCTGCGCCTCGGAGTCCGCGACACGGGCGTACTTCTTGGAGTCCGCGTCCTGCTGCTCGGCGTAGCGCTTGGCCTCGGCCGGCTTGTGGACCTCGGCGATGAGCTGCTTCTCGCGCAGGTCGTTGTTGCGGACCGCGATGAGCTCCTCCTGCTCGATGATCTTCTGCTGCTGCGCGGCGCGGGCGAGGGGACCGGCGGCGTCGGCGACGGCCTGACGCGCATCGGTCTCCTCCTTGATCTCCGCGTTGCGGATGTCGAAGGCCTGCTTCGACTCCGCCTCCTGCTGGAGGTTGAGATTCTTCGCCTGGGTCGACTCGCGGTTCGCGTCCGACTCGGCGATCGCGGCGCGCTTGGCGACCAGCGCCGCCTCGGGACGGCCCCAGTCGCGCAGGTAGGAGCCGTCGTCCTCGATGGCCGAGATCTGGAAGGTGTCGATCACCAGGCCCTGGTTGTTCATCGAGTGCTCGGCCTCGGCCTGCACCTGCGAGGCGAAGGAGGCGCGGTCGCGGATGATCTGCTCCACCGTCAGCGTGCCGACGACGGCGCGCAGGGTGCCCGAGAGGATCTCCTGGGTGTAGTGGTCGATCTGCTGCTGCTGATCGAGGAAGCGCTGCGAGGCCTTGCGGACGTCCTCGACGTTGCCGCCCACCTTCACCTGCGCCACCCCGCGCAGACGGAGGAAGATGCCGTTCATCGAGTAGCCCTCGACCTCGACCGGGATCTGGCGCGAGGACAGGCTGAGCACGAAGGCGCGGTCCACGATCGGACGCACGATCGCGCGCCCGCCGATCACGACCCGGGCGCTGCCCGACTCCAGGTCGATGTCCCCGGTGGGGCTCGCCTTCGCGTTGCGGCCCGTGATGATCAGGGCCTCGTTCGGTGCGGCGATGCGGTAGCTGCGCAGCAGCACCAGCAGCAGGATGAGCAGGACGACCACCACGACGACGCCGCCGCCGATGATCGGTGTCAAGGCTTCCATGGGTTCCCCTCGGTCAGTTCAGGCATGCCGTCGATGATTCTTCCATCGACGGCCGTCGCAAGGGAGGCCGATCTGCCACCGGAGACCCGCTCGTGACCGGCGGCGAGCGGCACCCGCCAGCGCAAGCGTGATCTCAGGATCCGGCCTGAGGGTCCGCATGGTGGACCTCCGGGTCTAGGGTCGCCCGTCGTGAACACCGTCCCCGCCCCGACCTCCTCCACCGCCCCGCCGCCGGCCGCACCGGCCAACACCCGCGGCCGGGTCATCACGGCCTCGATGGTGGGCACCACCATCGAGTTCTTCGACTTCTACGCCTACGCGACCGCCGCCTCGCTCGTGTTCCCGGCGCTGTTCTTCCCCACGCAGACCCCGGCGAACCAGCTGCTGAGCTCCTTTGCGGTGTTCGGTGTCGCCTTCGTCGCGAGGCCGCTGGGCTCGCTGATCTTCGGCCACTACGGCGACCGCGTGGGCCGCAAGGCCACGCTCGTGGCGAGCCTGCTGGTGATGGGCATCGCCACCTTCCTCATCGGCGTGCTGCCCACCGCCTCGACCCCGGGCTTCTCGTTCATCGCCCCCGCGATCCTGGTGCTGCTGCGCTTCTGCCAGGGCATCGGACTGGGCGGCGAATGGTCCGGCGCCGCGCTGCTGGCGACCGAGAACGCCCCGCCCGGCAAGCGCGCCCTGTACGGCACCTTCCCGCAGCTCGGCGCGCCCGTCGGCTTCATCCTCTCGAACCTGCTGTTCGTGCTGCTGAGCGTGCAGCTCACACCGGAGCAGTTCATGGCCTGGGGCTGGCGCGTGCCCTTCCTGCTGTCCTCGGTCCTGGTGGTCGTGGGGCTGTGGGTGCGGCTGAAGCTCATGGAGTCCCCGGCCTTCCAGAAGGTGCTGGACGAGCAGCGGGTCGCCTCCGTGCCGATCGCGCGCGTGTTCCGCACTGCGTGGAAGCCGCTGGTCCTCGCGACCGTCGCGATGGTCGCCACCTACGTCCTCTTCTACCTCATGACCGCCTTCCTCATGGTGGTGGGCACCACCGCGGCCGACGAGGCCTCCGCCCGCGCCGCCGCCGAGGCGGCCGGCAAGGCGTTCGATCCGGCGACCTTCGCCCCGGGCCTCGGGTACGAGCGCACCGACTTCCTCACGATGCTGATCATCGGCGTGGTCTTCTTCGGGATCTTCACCGTGGTCTCCGGTCCGCTCGCCGACCGGCTGGGCCGCAGGCGCCTGCTGCTCGGCGTGACCGCGGGGATCGGCGTGTTCGGGCTGGTGCTCGATGTGCTGATGCATGCCGGGACGGTCGGGGTGATGGCCGCGCTGATCCTCGGCTTCACCCTGATGGGCATGACGTTCGGGCCGATGGCCGCGTTCCTGCCGGAGATGTTCACGGCCGACGTGCGCTACACCGGCAGCGCCGTCAGCTACAACATGGCCTCGGTGATCGGCGCGGCCCCGGCCCCCTACGCGATGATCGCGCTGTGGCAGGCGCAGGGCGGCTCGCTGCTGCTGGTGGGCGGCTATCTCGCCGTCGCCGCGGTCGTCACGATCCTCGCCCTCGTCCTCGGCGGCGAGACCAAGGACGTGGACTACCTGGCCTGATCGACGTGCTGCGAGGGACGAGCGGCAGGAGATCGGGCGGTGGAGTGCTGCCTGATCGACGTGCTGCGAGGGACGAGCGGCAGGAGATCGGGCGGGAGGGTGCTGTCCTGATCAGGCGGAGGGCACCCGCAGAAAGGGGACGTGAGCGGCACGGCGGAGCGCTGAGCTCCGCGGCGTGCCGCTCACGTCCCCTTCCTGCAGGCGCATGAGCGGAGGGCGCTGATCAGCCCTCGCGGTGCTCGCGGTAGTAGCGGATCAGGCCCTCGGTCGAGGCGTCCTCCGCGGAGATCTTCTCCTCGTCGCCCGCGACGGCGCCGGCGAGGTCCTTCGCCAGCTGCTTGCCGAGCTCCACGCCCCACTGGTCGAAGGAGTTGATGCCCCACACGACGCCCTGCACGAAGGTGATGTGCTCGTACAGCGCGATCAGCTGGCCCAGCACCGACGGGGTCAGCTTCGGGGCCATGATCGAGGTGGTGGGCCGGTCCCCGGAGAACTCGCGGGCGGCGACGAGCGCGCCCTCGGTCCCCTCGGCGCGGACCTCCTCGGCGGTCTTGCCGAAGGCGAGCGCCTTGGTCTGGGCGAAGAAGTTCGCCAGGAACAGCTCGTGCACGTCCTGCTCCCCGTCGACCAGCGCGTGGTCCGGGGTGGCGAAGGCGATGAAGTCCGCCGGGATCACGCGGGTGCCCTGGTGGATCAGCTGGTAGAAGGCGTGCTGGCCGTTGGTGCCGGGCTCGCCCCAGAACACCTCGCCGGTCTCGGTGGTCGCGAGCGAGCCGTCCCAGCGCACGCCCTTGCCGTTGGACTCCATGGTGAGCTGCTGGAGGTAGGCGGGGAAGCGGTGGAGGTACTGGGAGTAGGGGAGGACCGCATGGGTCTCCGCCTCCAGGAAGTTCACGTTCCAGATGTTCAGCAGCCCCATCAGCAGCGGCACGTTCTGCTCCGCGGGCGCGGTGGCGAAGTGCTCGTCCATCGCGCGGAAGCCGGCCAGGAACTCCTCGAACACGTCCGGGCCCAGCACGGTGGCGAGCACGGTGCCGATCGCGGAGTCGACGCTGTAGCGGCCGCCCACCCAGTTCCAGAAGCCGAAGGCGTTCCGGGGATCGATCCCGAACTCCTCGACCTTGTCCAGCGCGGTGGAGACGGCCACGAAGTGCTTCGCGACGGCCTCCTTCTCCTGCTCGGCGGTCAGGCCCGCGCTCTCGCGCAGCCCCTCCAGCAGCCAGCTGCGCACCAGGCGCGCGTTGGTGAGGGTCTCCAGGGTGGTGAAGGTCTTCGAGGCGACGATGACGAGCGTCGTCTCGGGGTCGAGACCGCGCGTGGTCTCGTACGCGTCGGTGGGATCGATGTTGGACAGGAAGCGGGCCTCGAGGCCGTCCTGGGCGAGGGGCTTCAGCGCCTCGTACACCATGACGGGGCCGAGGTCGCTGCCGCCGATGCCGATGTTCACGACGGTCTCGATGCGCTTGCCGGTCACGCCGGTCCACTCGCCGGAGCGGACCTTCTCGGCGAACTCGTAGACGCGGTGGAGCGTGCCGCGCACGTCCTCGTCGATGTTCTGCCCGTCCACGGCCAGGGCGGGGGAGGAGCCGGCGGGGCGGCGCAGCGCGGTGTGCAGCACGGCGCGGTCCTCGGTGGTGTTGATGTGGGCGCCGGCGTACATCGCGTCGCGGCGCTCCTCGACCCCGACCTCGCGGGCCAGCTTCAGCAGCAGGCGCATGGTCTCGGGGGTCAGGAGGTTCTTCGAGAGGTCGACGTGGAGGTCGGCGGCGTCGTGCGTGAAGCGGGCGGCGCGCTCGGGATCCGCGGCGAACCATTCGCGCAGGGAGCCCTCGAGCGCGAGGTCGTGCGCCTCGAGCTCGGCCCAGGCCGCGGTCGTGGTGGGGTCGACAGGAGCAGTGGTGGGATCGAGAGAAGTCATATGGCCATTCAACACCCAGGCACGCTGGGAGGGGACTTCCTGCCACGGGTTCCGCCCCTGGTCCGTCCCGGGTTCGCTCATGGTTGAAAAATCGTCGAGACCGAAGCGTTACCGACAGATGGAATGCAGTTGACATCGGAGGGTGCACACTAGGTGCGGTACCGCACAACGATGGTGCGGTGCACGACCACGAGCCATCCAGGAGAACCCATGGCCATCTCGCGCCGATCCATGATGCTGGGCACCGCCGCCGGAGGCGCGGCCGCCCTCACCCTCGCCGCCTGCGGCGGAGACGAAGGCGGCGCCGGAGCCGGCGGCAGCGATGCCGGCGGCGGCACCGGAGAGCCGATCTACGCGAACACCACCGAGCCCGAGAACCCCCTGCTGCCCGCCAACACCGGCGAGGTCGGCGGCGGCCGCATCATCACGATGATCTTCGCGGGCCTGGTCTACTACAAGGCCGACGGCAGCATCGAGAACGACATCGCCGAGTCGATCGAGTCCGAGGACAACCAGAACTGGACCATCAAGATCCGTTCGGGCCTCACCTACTCCGACGGCTCCACCCCGATCACCGCGCAGGACTTCGTCGACTCCTGGAACTACGGCGCGAACGCCGCCAACGCTCAGATCGGCCAGTACTTCTTCGAGCCCTTCGAGGGCTACGAGGAGCTCTCGGCCGAGGACGTCGCCCCCGACGCGACCCTCTCCGGCCTCGAGGTCGTCGACGAGACCACCTTCACCGCGCGCCTGGTCACCCCTCAGTCGGACTTCCCGACCCGCCTGGGCTACTCGGCCTACATGCCGATGCCGCCCTCGGCCTTCGACGACATGGAGGCCTACGGCGAGGCGCCGCTGGCGAACGGCCCGTACAAGCTCGAGACCTGGACCCACGACCAGGAACTGGTGCTGGTCCCCAATGAGTCCTACGACGGTCCCCGCACCCCGAAGAACTCCGGCATCACCTTCACGGTCTACCAGGACCCGGAGACGATGTACCTCGACCTGCAGTCGGACAACGTCGACGTCGTCGACCAGCTGCCCGGCTCGGCGCTGGCGACCTTCGAGGACGACCTCGGCGAGCGGGCCGTCAACGCCCCCGGCGCCGTGTTCCAGTCGATCACCCTGCCCGGCTACGACCCGAACTTCGAGGGCGAGGCCGGAGCGATCCGTCGCAGGGCGCTCTCGCGCGCGATCGACCGCCAGTCGATCTGCGACAACCTCTTCTTCGGCACCCGCACCCCGGCCACGGACTTCGTCTCCCCGGTGATCCCCGGCGGCGGCGCGACCGACATCCCCGGCGCCGAGGTGCTCGAGTTCGACGAGGCCGAGGCGAAGAAGCTGTGGGAGGAGGCCGAGGCGATCACCCCGTTCAAGGGCCCGCTCACCCTCGCCTACAACGCCGACGGTCCGCACGCGGACTGGGTCGAGGCGGTCTGCAACTCGCTCGCGAACGTGCTCGGCATCGAGGCGAAGCCCACGCCGTTCCCGGCCTTCGGCGAGATGCGCGAGCAGATCCGCGCCCGTGACCTCATGGGCACCTGGCGCTCCGGCTGGCAGGCGGACTACCCGTCGGCCTACAACTTCCTCGGCCCGCTCTACGGCTCCTCCGCGGCCGACGGCAACGGCTCCAACGACGGCGACTACAAGAACCCCGAGTTCGACCAGCTCCTGGCCGACGGCCTCGCCGCCGAGACCGAGGAGGACGCCATCAAGATCTGGAAGGAGGCGGAGGCCCTGCTCATGCGCGACCTCCCCGTCCTCCCGCTCTGGTACCAGAACACCATCGGCGGCTACTCGACGCTCGTCTCCGACGTGGAGTACGGCTGGGACACCGTGCCGCTGTACCACAACATCACCAAGTGATCTGCTGATCTCCCCGTGACAGCGGGAACCGGCTGCGTCCGGTTCCCGCTGTTCCACGCCCGGCCCCCGGCCGGGCCGTTCCACCGGGCCGCAAGGCCCCTCCTCCATCGAAAGGGAACGACGTGCTCTGGTACATCGGGCGGCGACTGCTGCAGATGGTCCCCGTCTTCCTCGGCGCCACCCTGATCGTCTACCTGCTGGCGTTCTACACCTCCGGCGACCCGATCCTCACCCTGGCCGGTGACAAGCCGATCTCCCCGGCGGTCGAGCAGCGGCTGCGCGAGCAGTACAACCTCGACCAGCCCGTGCTCGTCCAGTGGCTGCTCTACCTCAAGAGCGTGCTGACCTTCGACCTGGGCGTCGGCTTCAACGGCCGCCCCCTGTGGGACCAGATCGCCGCGGCCTTCCCGACCACGTTCCGCCTCGCGATCATCGCCGTGGTCGTCGAGACGGTCTTCGGCGTCGCCGCCGGCGTGATCTCGGGCCTGCGCAAGGGCAAGCTGATCGACACCACGCTGCTGATGCTCTCGCTGCTGCTGATCGCCACGCCCACCTTCGTGCTGGGCTTCCTCGCGCAGTTCGTCTTCGGCCTGCAGCTGGGGATCGCGCCGATCAACGTGGGCCGCGACCCCTCCTGGCAGAACCTGATGCTGCCCGGCTTCGTGCTCGGCGGCGTCTCCTTCGCCTATGTGCTGCGCCTTACCCGCACCTCGATCGCGGAGACGGCGGGCGCCGACCACGTGCGCACCGCGACCGCGAAGGGCCTCTCCCGCGGCGGCGTGGTCTCCAAGCACGTCCTGCGCAACTCCCTGATCCCCGTGGTCACCTTCATCGGCGCGGACCTGGGCGCCCTGATGGGCGGCGCGATCGTCACCGAGCGCGTCTTCAACGTCCCGGGCATCGGCACGCTGCTGTTCAACTCGATCAATGCCGGCGAGGCCCCGATGATCGTGTCGCTGGTGACGCTGCTGGTGATCATCTTCCTGCTCTCCAACCTCGTCGTGGACCTGCTCTACGGCGTGCTCGACCCGAGGATCCGCTATGCGAAGTGATGCTCAGAACTCCCGCCGGCCCCGTACGGAGCACTGGGTCGCGCCGCTCGCGGAGACCCCGCTGCAGGAGGTCGACGCGGTCGACACCTCCGGCACCCCGCGCTCGCTGTGGGCCGAGGCCGGGCGCAGCCTGGTCCGCAACCCCGTGTTCGTGATCTCCGCGCTGCTGATCCTGTTCGTGCTCTTCGTCGCCGCCTTCCCGCAGGTGTTCACCTCGCAGGACCCGGGCTTCGGCGACCTCGGCCGCGCCAACCAGCCGCCCGGTCCCGAGCACCCCTTCGGCACCTCCCGCCAGGGCTACGACATCATGGCCCGGACCTTCTGGGGCGCCCGCACCTCGGTGATCATCGGCTTCTTCGCCATGATCGGCTCGACGCTCATCGGCGGAACGATCGGCGCCCTCGCGGGCTACATCGGCGGCTGGTTCGACGAGGTCATCTCCCGCGTCACCGACATCTTCTTCGCGGTGCCGATGATCCTCGGCGCGATCGTGGTCGCGACCCGCGTGGGCGAGATGAGCATGTGGACCGTGATCGCGGTGCTGAGCATCTTCGGCTGGACCAACGTGGCCCGCATCATGCGCGGTGCCGTGATCTCCACGAAGAGCCAGGACTACGTCACCTCCTCGGTCGCGCTCGGTGCCGGGAGCGGGACGGTGCTGCTGAAGCACGTGCTCCCCAACGCGATCGCCCCGGTGATCGTCACCGCAACCGTCAACCTCGGCGTGTTCATCGTCGCCGAAGCGACGCTGTCCTTCCTCGGCGTGGGACTGCCCACCTCCGCCGTCTCCTGGGGCGGGGACATCTCCGACGCCCGTGACGCGCTGCGCACGCAGCCGTCCATGCTGTTCTACCCGTCCCTGGCGCTGGCCATCACCGTGCTGAGCTTCATCATGCTCGGCGACGCGGTGCGCGACGCGCTGGACCCGAAGGCGAGGAAGCGATGACCACGACCTCCGTGAACCCCACCCCGGCCGCCTCCCCGGCCGGCTCCGCGCAGCCGCTGCTGGAGATCAAGGACCTCGAGATCACGTTCACCACCTCGAGCGGACCGGTCAAGGGCGTGCGCAATGCGAACCTCGAGGTGTACCCCGGGGAGACCGTCGCGATCGTGGGCGAGTCCGGCTCGGGCAAGTCCACGACCGCCATGGCGATCGCGCACCTGCTGGCCAAGAACGGCTCGATCACCGGCGGGCAGATCCTCTTCGAGGGCCGCGACATCACCCACGTCTCCGAGAAGGAGATCCGGGTGCTGCGCGGCGACCAGGTGGGACTGGTCCCGCAGGACCCGATGAGCAACCTCAACCCCATGTGGAAGGTCGGCGCCCAGATCCGCGAGACCCTCGCCGCCAACGGCGTCGCCAAGGGCGCCGAGGCGAGGAAGCGCACCGTCCAGCTGCTCGAGGAGGCGGGGCTCTCCGACGCGGAGCGCCGCGCCGAGCAGTTCCCGCACGAGTTCTCCGGCGGCATGAAGCAGCGCGCCCTGATCGCGATGGGCCTGGCCGCCCGGCCGAAGCTGCTGGTCGCGGACGAGCCGACCAGCGCCCTGGACGTCACCGTCCAGCAGCAGATCCTCGACCACCTCGACCACCTCACCGGTGAGCTCGGCGTGGCGGTGCTGCTGATCACCCACGACCTGGGCCTGGCCGCCGAGCGCGCCCAGCACCTGGTGGTGATGTACAAGGGTCAGGTCGTCGAGTCCGGTCCTGCGCTGCAGCTGCTGCAGGACCCGCAGCACCCGTACACCAAGCGGCTCATCAGCGCCGCGCCGTCGCTCGCCTCGCGGCGCCTGGTCTCCTCCTCCCAGCGGGCGGAGATCCGGGAGCAGGCGCAGGAGAACGCGCCGGTGCACGCCGAGGACCGCCTCACCTCCCCGGCGCCGGTGCCCGACACGATGGCGCCCGAGTTCGGCTACGCCGAGCCGGACGCCGACGCGGTGATCGAGGTGCAGAGCCTGACGAAGTCCTTCCCGATCCGCGGGAAGGTGCCGTGGAGGTCGACCCCGTTCCTCGCGGTCGACGAGGTCTCCTTCGCGCTGCGCCGCGGCACCACCACGGCGATCGTGGGGGAGTCCGGCTCGGGCAAGTCCACCGTCGCCCAGATGGTGCTGAAGCTGCTCGAGCCCACCTCGGGCCGGGTGCTCTTCGAGGGGGAGGACGTGGCGGACCTGCGGGGCGGCCGGCTGAAGGCGCTGCGCCGTCGCGTGCAGCCGATCTTCCAGAACCCCTACGGCACCCTCGACCCGATGTACTCGATCTTCCGCACGATCGAGGAGCCGATGCGCCTGCACGGCATCGGGGATCCGAAGAGCCGCGAGGCGAAGGTCCGCGACCTGCTGGACAAGGTCGCGCTGCCCGCGGCGATGATGCGTCGCTACCCCAACGAGCTCTCGGGCGGCCAGCGCCAGCGCGTCGCGATCGCCCGCGCGCTCGCGCTGGACCCCGAGGTCGTGATCTGCGACGAGGCCGTCTCGGCGCTGGACGTGCTGGTCCAGGCCCAGGTGCTCGAGCTGCTCAACGACCTGCAGGCCGAGCTGGGGCTGAGCTACCTGTTCATCACCCACGACCTCGCCGTGGTGCGGCAGATCGCGGACCACACCCTCGTGATGGAGAAGGGGAAGGTCGTCGAGCAGGGCACCACCGACGACGTCTTCCACGCCCCGCAGCAGGACTACACCAAGCGCCTGCTCGCCGCGATCCCCGGCGGCTCCATCCCACTGGCGGGCTCGGAGACGATCGACGTCGAGGCCCCGGAGGGTTCGGCCGACGAGACCGGCGGCGAGGGCGACGGCGGGCCGGACGACATCATCGATCCCTTCGCCCAGGCCGGGCACGTCTGAGCCGGTGGCCGGGGGCCGATGACGTCGGACCGATGACAGGGGCGAGGCCCGCGCGGAGAGGATCCGTGCGGGTCTCGCCCTCGTCGATCCGAGAGGTGACGCCTCGCCTCGGCCCTCCCCGCCGGGAACAGCGCGTCGAAGCTCTCATCCCCGCACCCGTCGCAGAGCGCCCCGGCCCGATAGACTCGGCGCGGCCCTGGAGCGGGTCGCACCCGCCGTGCGACCGGGCGCTGCTCGGTCCTCGCCCCGCCGCGCTATCTGAATCGAGCACCTGCGTATGACCATCCAGCACCGCACCGACCTGCGAAACGTCGCCATCGTCGCCCACGTGGACCACGGCAAGACCACCCTGGTCGACGCCATGCTCACCCAGGGCGGAGCCTTCGGCGACCGTGACAAGCACGACGAGCGGGCGATGGACTCCGGCGAGCTCGAGCGCGAGAAGGGCATCACGATCCTCGCCAAGAACACGGCGATCCGCTACGTCGGCCCCTCGGCCGCGGCGGTCGGCGAGCCCGACGGCATCACCATCAACGTCATCGACACCCCCGGCCACGCCGACTTCGGCGGAGAGGTCGAGCGCGGCCTGTCGATGGTCGACGGCGTCGTGCTGCTGGTGGACTCCTCCGAGGGCCCGCTGCCGCAGACCCGCTTCGTGCTGCGCAAGGCGCTGGCCGCGAAGCTGCCCGTCATCCTCGTGGTCAACAAGGTCGACCGCCCCGACGCCCGCATCGAGGAGGTCGTCGGCGAGGCCACCGACCTGCTGCTGGGCCTGGCCTCCGACCTCGCCGAGGAGATCGACGACATCGACCTCGACGCGGTGCTGGACGTGCCGGTCGTCTACGCCTCCGGCAAGGCGGGCCGCGCCTCCACCACCCAGCCCGCCGACGGCACCCTCCCCGAGGAGGAGACCGTCGAGCCGCTGTTCAGGACCATCCTCGAGTCGATCCCGGCCCCGAGCTACGACGACGAGGTGCCGCTGCAGGCCCACGTCACGAACCTCGACGCCTCCCCGTTCCTGGGCCGTCTCGCGCTGCTGCGCATCAAGAACGGCGAGCTCACCAAGGGCCAGCAGGTCGCCTGGTGCACCCAGGACGGCACCACGAAGACGGTGAAGATCACCGAGCTGCTGGAGACCAAGGGCCTGTCCCGCGAGCCGATGACCCGCGCCGCCCGCCCGGGCGACATCGTCGCCGTCGCCGGCATCCCGGAGATCATGATCGGCGAGACCCTCGCCGACGTGAACGATCCGCGCCCGCTGCCGCTGATCACCATCGACGACCCCGCGATCTCGATGACCATCGGCATCAACACCTCGCCGCTCGCGGGCAAGAACGGCAAGGGCCACAAGCTCACCGCCCGCCAGGTGAAGGACCGCCTGGACTCCGAGCTGGTCGGCAACGTGTCCCTGAAGGTGTTGCCCACCGAGCGCCCCGACGCCTGGGAGGTGCAGGGCCGCGGCGAGCTGGCTCTGTCGATCCTGGTCGAGCAGATGCGCCGCGAGGGCTTCGAGCTCACCGTCGGCAAGCCGAAGGTCCTCACCCGCGAGATCGACGGCAAGGTCCACGAGCCCGTCGAGCGGATGACCATCGACGTGCCCGACGAGTACCTCGGCACCGTCACCCAGCTGATGGCCTCGCGCAAGGGCCGCATGGAGACCATGAGCAACCACGGCTCGGGCTGGGTGCGCATGGAGTTCGTGGTCCCCTCCCGCGGCCTGATCGGCTTCCGCACCCGGTTCATGAACGAGACCCGCGGCAACGGCATCGCCTCCTCCTACGCCGACGGCTTCGAGCCGTGGATGGGCGAGATCGAGTTCCGCGCGACCGGCTCGCTGGTCGCCGACCGCCCCGGGAACGTCACGCCCTTCGCGATGATCAACCTGCAGGAGCGCGGCTCCTTCTTCGTCGAGCCGACCTCGGAGGTGTACGCCGGCCAGATCGTGGGGGAGAACTCCCGCAACGAGGACATGGACGTGAACATCACCAAGGAGAAGAAGCTGACGAACATGCGCGCGGCGTCGTCGGACTCCTTCGAGAACCTGGTGCCGCCGCGGAAGCTGACCCTCGAGGAGTCCCTCGAGTTCACCGGCGAGGACGAGTGCGTCGAGGTGACCCCGGAGATCGTGCGCATCCGCAAGGTGATCCTGGACGCGACCGAGCGCCGTCGCGCCCAGTCCAAGGCGAAGTCCGGGAAGTGACGCGGTGACCAGCACGCAGCGGAGGCCGACGACGGTCGACACGACCTCCCTCGCCGCCCGGCTCGGCCAGGCCGCGATGGCGATCGTGCTCGCGATCGTCTCGGTGCTGCTGCTGGTCACCACCCACCGGTTCGAGCTGACCGTGCTCGGCGCCGACCTCCCGGCCGGGCTCCTGTTCGGCGCCGTCTTCCAGGCCGTGGTGTGCCTGTTCCTGTGGTCCGCGACGGGGACCCGCTTCCCGCTCCTGGTGCTTGGCTCGCTCTGGGGCCTGCTGGCCGGGCCTTTCCTCGGCGAGGGGGCGGGAGGCGGCGTGCTCCTGCCCGCCGAGATCGCCGGGCAGGCGCAGTTCTCCGGCTGGATCGTCCAGGGGATCGGGATCCTGATCCCCTTCGCCCTCGCCCTGGTGATCACGGTCGCGGGACGTGGCCGGTCCCGGGCGCGCTGAGGCCATGAGCGCCGCCGACCGCCCCGACTGGGCGACGATCCCGAACCTCGTCACCCTCGTCCGTCTCGCGCTGCTGTTGCCGGTGTGCCTGCGCCTGGCGGACGGGCCGGACACCCTCGGCGTGGTGCTGCTGCTCGTCTGGGCCTCGACCGACTGGATCGACGGGATGCTCGCCCGCGCCCTGGACCAGACCAGCCGCACCGGCCAGATCATGGACCCGATCGCGGACCGTCTGGGCCTCGTCGCGATCGTGCTGACCCTGGCCCTCGCCGACCTGCTGCCCTGGGCGGCGCTCGCCGTGATCGTCGTCGTCGACGCGGCGATGGCCGTCCTCGCCACGCGCGCCGCGCTCGGCGGGCGGATCTCGGTCTCCTGGCTCGGCAAGATCCGCACCTTCGTGCTGATGGCCTCGGTGTTCCTGCTGGTCGCCGTCGCCGCGTGGGCGCCCTCGCTGGTGCCGGCCGCGCAGGCGCTGGTGTGGGTCGGGGCCGTGCTGCACGTCGGCTCCGGCGTGGACTACATCGTCAGGGCGCGGCGGGCCCCTGCCGCCGCACCGGCGGAGGCGGGACCTCCTTCGCGGCGATGACCAGGGCCCGCGGCACGCGCACCTCGCCGCGCCGCGTCATCACCTGCACCACCGCCTCGTCGACCAGCGTGATCGTGCCCAGCGCATCGGTCATCGACTCGCCGTGCGGGGAGCGCTCGCGGTCGATCGCATAGCGCAGCACCACCCGTCGCCCCTCCGCGAGGAAGGGCGCCCAGCCTGCGCGGACCCGGTGACCCTCGTGCATCGTCATCCGGGCAGGCTATCCCCGTGCCCGTCGGCCCGGCGCGGGGGCCGCCCCAGGCAGGCTGTGCATCCTGTCACCTCCTGCTCCGGCACGTCCCGGCGGCGCTCCCGGGCGGGGCCGGGATGAGATGATGGAGGGCGCCCCGGACGGAAGGAAGCCGCACATGACGTACGTCATCGCCCTGCCCTGCGTCGACGTGAAGGATCGTGCCTGCGTCGACGAGTGCCCCGTGGACTGCATCTACGAGGGCAATCGGATGCTGTACATCCAGCCCGACGAGTGCGTGGACTGCGGCGCGTGCGAGCCCGTCTGCCCCGTCGAGGCGATCTTCTACGAGGACGACACCCCCGACGAGTGGGCCGACTACTACAAGGCCAACGTCGAGTTCTTCGACGAGCTCGGCGCACCGGGCGGCGCCGCGAAGATGGGCGTGATCGACAAGGACCACCCCCTCGTCGAGGCCCTGCCCCCGCAAGAGAACCCCCTGGCCTGAGCCGTGGCGCCGACGCACTCCGCCACCCGCCCCATCGCGCGCGAGGGCCTCGCCGCGCGCCTGCCCGCCTTCCCCTGGGACGCGATCGTGCCCGCCCGCGAGCGGGCCGCGCAGCACCCGGACGGGCTCGTCGACCTCTCCGTCGGCACCCCCGTGGACCCGACGCCCGCCACTGTGCAGCAGGCGCTGGCCGACGCGGCCGACAGCTCCGGCTACCCGACCACGGTCGGCACGCCCGCCCTGCGCGAGGCGCTGGTGGACTTCGTCCGCCGCCACCGTGCGGCCCCCGCCGTGCTGGGCGTCGACGCGGTGCTGCCCACCGTCGGCTCGAAGGAGCTCGTCGCGCATCTGCCCTTCCAGCTGGGCCTCGGCGCGGGCGACGCGATCGCGTTCCCGCACATCGCCTATCCGACCTACGACATGGGTGCCCGCTTCGTCGGCGCGAGGCCGCTGCCGGTGGACATGGCGCGCCTGGCCGCCGAGGGCGACGCCGCGCTGCCGGACCCGTCCGCCGCGAGCAGGATCCGGCTGCTGTGGCTGAACTCCCCCTCGAACCCGACCGGCGAGGTGTTGGATGTCGACCAGCTCGCCGCGCTGCTGGCCTGGGCACGCGAGCGCGGTATCGTCGTCGCCTCCGACGAGTGCTACGCGCTGCTGCCCTGGACCGTGGACGAGGTCCCCTCGATCCTGGACCCGCGGGTGAACGGCGGCTCCCTCGAGGGTCTGCTGTGCGTGTACTCCCTGTCCAAGCAGTCCAACCTCGCCGGCTACCGCGCCGCCTTCGTCGCCGGGGACCCGTCGCTCGTGGCCGAGCTCGTCGCGGTGCGCAAGCAGGCCGGGATGATGCTGCCCGGCCCCGTCCAGGCGGCCTTCGCCGCAGCGCTCGCCGATGACGCGGCCCCCGCCGCGCAGCGGGAGGTCTACCGGGCCCGTCGCGCGCAGCTAGCCCCCGCGCTCGAGTCCGCGGGCGGCACGATCCACGGTTCGCAGGCGGGCCTGTACCTGTGGACCACCTTCGGCGAGGACTCGATGGTCACGGTCGATCGCTTCGCAGACCTCGGTGTGCTGGTCGCACCAGGGATGTTCTATGGTGAGGGGGGAGCGCGGTTCGTGCGCGTCGCCCTCACCGCGACCGACGAGCGGATCGCCGCCGCCGCCCAGCGCCTCGAGCGCTCCTGACACCTCCGGCCCCGCGCCGGGACCGATCCGACCACGCACAACGGAGAGCCCATGGATCACGCCACGACGTCTGCCCACCTCACCCTCGGGGAGAAGTCCCTCGACCTTCCGGTCGTCCCTGCCGTGGAGGGCAACTCCGGCATCACGATCGGTCCGCTCCGCAAGGAGACCGGCCAGGTCACCTACGACCCCGGCTTCATGAACACCGCGAACGCGAAGTCCTCGATCACCTACATCGACGGCGACGAGGGCATCCTGCGCTACCGCGGCTACCCCATCGAGCAGCTCGCGGAGAAGTCCAGCTACCTCGAGGTGGCCTACCTCCTGATCAACGGCGAGCTGCCCACCAAGGGCCAGCTCGACAACTTCGAGGCCCAGGTCGAGCGCCGCACCCTGCTCGACGAGCGCTTCAAGCACCTCTTCGACGGCTACCCGCGCGACGCCCACCCGATGGCGGTGCTGCAGGCCGGGGTGTCGGGCCTGTCGACCTTCTACCAGGACTCCCTGGACCCCTTCGACGAGGAGCAGGTGCGGATCTCCTCCGTGCGCCTGCTGGCGAAGATGCCGACGATGGCCGCCTACGCGCACCGCATCGCGCAGGGCCATGCGCTGCTCTACCCCGACAACCGGCTCTCCCTCATCGAGAACTTCCTGCGCCTGACCTTCGGCTTCCCGGTCGAGGAGTTCATCGCGGACCCGGTGATCGTGCGCGCGATGGAGCAGCTGCTGATCCTCCACGCCGACCACGAGCAGAACTGCTCCACCTCCGCGGTGCGCCTGGTCGGCTCCGCGCAGGCGAACCTGTTCACCTCGATCTCCGCCGGCATCGGCGCCCTCTCCGGCCCCGCCCACGGCGGCGCGAACGCCGCCGTGATGGAGATGCTCGACGAGATCCAGGCCCGCGACATGGATCCCCGCGACTTCATGGAGAAGGTGAAGAACAAGGAGGACGGGATCCGCCTGATGGGCTTCGGCCACCGGGTGTACAAGAACTACGATCCCCGCGCCCGCATCGTCAAGAAGATCGCCGACGACGTCCTCGAGCGCCTCGGCGTGCAGGACGAGCGGCTCGAGCTCGCGATGAAGCTCGAGGAGATCGCGCTGAAGGACGACTACTTCGTCGAGCGCAAGCTCTACCCGAACGTCGACTTCTACACCGGCATCATCTACAAGGCCATCGGCTTCCCCACCGAGATGTTCACGGTGCTCTTCGCCATCGGCCGCCTCCCGGGCTGGATCGCCCAGTGGCAGGAGATGATCCACGACCCGGAGACGAAGATCGGCCGCCCGCGCCAGATCTACACCGGCGAGGCCGAGCGCCCGTACACCGCGATGCAGGACCGCACCGGCACCAGCGAGCTGCGCCTCGCGGAGCTGAAGGCGGAGATGGACAAGCAGCGCAGCTGAGCGCTCCGGCGGCCCGTCGGCACCGTCCTGAGGACCCGCGAGGGCCCGTGCGATCACCGATCGTGCGGGCCCTCCGTCATGCCGGCGGGGTCGTGTCAGGCGGGAACCCCGCCGCGTCGCTCGGGCCCGCTGTCGCGTCCGGCAGGTCCGGTGCTCCGTCCGGCGGGCTCGATGCCGCGGTCGGCAGGCCCTTGGTCCCGGCGGCGATGGACCGACGTCCTGCGGCGGGCCGGCTCGGATCGTGCGGGGACCTTCGACCCCGGTCGGGGGCCTCGGCGGTGCCTAGCGTGGAGTCATCCACGAAGGGCCCCGCGCCGCGGGCCCGCGCCGCGAACAGGAGCCGCCATGAGCACCGCCACCACCGACCGTCCCGCCGCCGCGACCGCCCCGGGCGACGCCTGGGCCGGGTTCGCCCCCGGCCCGTGGCAGGAGACGATCGACGTGCGCGACTTCATCCTGCGCAACTACACCCCCTACTCGGGCGACGCCTCCTTCCTCGCCGGCCCCACCGAGAAGACCCTCCGTCTCTGGGACCACCTCGAGCGCACCTACCTCTCGGAGGAGCGCAGGCGGCGCGTCTACGACGTCGACACCGAGACCCCCGCCGACATCGACGCCTTCCCCGCCGGGTACATCAGCGAGGACGACGACGTGATCGTCGGCCTCCAGACCGACGTGCCGCTCAAGCGCGCCATGATGCCCAACGGTGGCTGGCGGATGGTCGAGACCGCGATCCGGGAGGCGGGCAAGGAGCCCGATCCGCGGATCAAGGAGATCTTCACCAAGCACCGCAAGACCCACAACGACGGCGTCTTCGACATCTACACCCCGCGGATCCGCGCCGCCCGCTCCAGCCACATCATCACCGGCCTGCCCGACGCCTACGGCCGCGGTCGCATCATCGGCGACTACCGCCGCCTCGCCCTCTACGGCGCGGACTTCCTGATCGCCGAGAAGAAGGCCGCGAAGGACGCCATCGCGGACCAGGGGTTCTCCGAGCACTGGGCGCGCTATCGGGAGGAGCACGCCGAGCAGATCAAGGCGCTGGCGAAGCTCGTGCGGCTCGGCGAGATCTACGAGCTGGACCTGCGCCGCCCGGCCGCGACCGCACAGGAGGCCGTGCAGTGGACCTACATGGCCTATCTCGCCTCGGTGAAGAGCCAGGACGGCGCCGCGATGTCCATCGGCCGCCTCTCGGGCTTCCTGGACGTGTACATCCAACGGGACCTCGCCGCCGGCACCCTCACCGAGTCCGAGGCGCAGGAGATCATCGACGCGCTCGTGATCAAGCTGCGGATCGTCCGCTTCCTGCGCACCGTCGACTACGACCAGATCTTCTCCGGCGACCCCTACTGGGCGACCTGGTCCGATGCCGGCTTCGCCGAGGACGGCCGGCCGCTGGTCACCAGGACCTCCTTCCGCCTGCTGCAGACCCTGCGGAACCTCGGCCCCGCCCCGGAGCCGAACATCACGATCTTCTGGGACCCGGAGCTGCCCGAGGGCTACAAGGAGTTCTGCTCCGCGATCTCGATCGAGACCTCCTCGATCCAGTACGAGTCCGACGCGCAGATCCGTGAGCGCTGGGGCGACGACGCCGCGATCGCCTGCTGCGTCTCCCCGATGCGGGTGGGCAAGCAGATGCAGTTCTTCGGCGCCCGCGTCAACGCCGCCAAGGCGCTGCTCTACGCGATCAACGGCGGCCGCGACGAGGTCACCGGGAAGCAGGTCACCGAGCCCGGGCTGCACACCCCGATCACGGGCGAGGGCCCGCTGGACTTCGACGAGGTCTGGCAGCGCTACGAGGAGATGCTCGACTGGGTGGTGGGCACCTACGTCGAGGCGCTGAACATCATCCACTACAGCCACGACCGCTACGCCTACGAGTCGATCGAGATGGCGCTGCACGACAGCGAGATCGTGCGCACCATGGGCTGCGGCATCGCGGGCCTGTCGATCGTCGCGGACTCCCTCTCCGCGATCCGCTACGCCACGGTGACCCCGGTGCGGGACGAGACCGGCCTGGTCGTCGACTACGTGACCGAGGGGGAGTTCCCCCGCTACGGGAACGACGACGACCGCGCCGACGACATCGCGGCGACGATCGTGCACACCGTGATGCAGAAGATCAAGGCGATCCCGATGTACCGCGACGCCATCCCGACCCAGTCGGTCCTGACGATCACCTCGAACGTCGTCTACGGGAAGGCGACCGGCTCCTTCCCCTCCGGGCACCGGGCCGGCACCCCCTTCTCCCCGGGCGCGAACCCGGAGAACGGCGCCGACACCCACGGCATGGTCGCCTCCATGCTCTCGGTCGGCAAGCTCGACTACGAGGACGCCCTGGACGGCATCTCGCTGACCAACACGATCACCCCGCAGGGGCTCGGCCGCACCAAGGACGAGCAGGTGACGAACCTCGTCGGGATCCTCGACGCCGGCTTCATGATCGACGACGAGTGAGCCTCGCACCGGCCGGCCGACGTGGCCCGTCGGCCGGCCGGCACCCGGCGGCCCCGCCGGACCAGCCCCTCCACCCCCGAACCCGCACCGTACACCCCGAGGAGAACCCCATGACCACCCCCACCTTCGACCAGCGCCTCGCCTCCATGACGGCGAGCCGGGCCGCGAACAACGCCGAGACCGGCCTGTTCCACGCCAACATCAACGTGCTGAACAAGGACACCCTCGTCGACGCGATGGAGAACCCGGAGGACTACCCGAACCTCACCGTGCGCGTCTCCGGCTACGCGGTGAACTTCGTCAAGCTCACCCGCGAGCAGCAGCTGGACGTCCTGGACCGCACGTTCCACCAGGGCGCCTGAGCGGCGCATCGGCACGGGACGCGCAGGGACCACAGGGACGGGAGCGCAGATGACGCAGAGCATCGACCTGCTGGGCCGGCCCGTCGAGAACCGGCGGGCCGGTGCGGGGATCGACGGGATGGCCGAGGCGGAGCTGGACCGCAGCGGCCGCCTCGCCGCGATCCGGGAGGGCCGCCTCGCCTCGGTCCACTCCTGGGAGCTGGTCACCGCGGTCGACGGCCCCGGCACACGGCTCACCATCTTCTTCGCGGGCTGCCCGCTGCGCTGCGTCTACTGCCACAACCCCGACACCATGGAGATGCGGCGCGGCCAGGACGTCGAGCTCGAGGAGATCGAGCGGCTCCTGCGCCGCTACCGCCGCGTGTTCCGCGCGACCGGTGGCGGGATCACGCTCTCCGGCGGCGAGGTGCTCATGCAGCCCGCCTTCGCCCGCAACGTGCTGCGCACCGCGAAGGAGCTCGGCATCCACACCGCGATCGACACCTCCGGGTATCTCGGCGCGGTCGCGAAGGACGAGCTGCTCGCCGACGTCGACCTCGTGCTGCTGGACGTCAAGAGCGGCGACGAGGCGAGCTACAAGCGCCTCACCGGCCGGGAGCTGCAGCCCACGATCGACTTCGGCGACCGGCTCGCCCGCGCCGGCATCGCGATCTGGATCCGCTTCGTAGTCGTGCCGGAGTGGACCGACGCGGCGGAGAACGTCGAGAAGGTCGCGGACATCGTCGAGCGCTGGCGGGACGTGGTCGAGCGGGTCGAGGTGCTGCCCTTCCACAACATGGGCCAGGACAAGTGGGACGCGCTCGGGACGCAGTACCGGCTGCGGGACGCGCTGCCGCCGTCCACGGAGATCGTCGAGCGGGTGCGCGGGCAGTTCCGCGCCCGCGGCCTCACCGTGCACTGAGCCCGAGCGAGCGTCGGACCGGGGCGAGCGCTCAGTGCGCCGGGTCCTGATGCGCGGCGCTCAGCGCCCGCTGACCAGCACGACCACCCGCTCGGGAGCGCCGCCCTCGGCGCTGCCCCAGGCTCCGGCCTCCTCGCCGTGGGCGGTGCGGTCCCAGACCCTGCCGCGGTAGCTGACCTGCACCACCCCGTCGTCGGCCGCACGGGCCACGGCCCAGTTCGCGAGCGACCAGCCCAGCGACTCGTCGCCGCCCGGGTCGAGCACGAGCGCCGTCGCGCCCGCGCCCTCAGGCACCTGCGGCGCGGCCCCGGTGGCGGAGTCGAGCGAGGCGGTGATGCGCCCGGACTCCATCGCGCGGGGGAACTGCCGCGCGAGCTCGCCGCGCAGCTGCTCGGGGGAGGCGGTCGCACCGACCTCGTCGAGGGTGCACAGCAGGTTCGCGCCGGACTGGCCGGTGAGGGCCGAGGCGTACAGCCGACCCTCGGTCTCGTGGTCGCGATACGCCTCGGGATGCCCGGAGCGCTGCACCTGCTGGGCGATGTCGTTGATGTCGGCGCTGGTGTAGTCGGGGTAGGTCTCGAGCACGTCGAAGAAGGCGTTGGAGGCGTAGACCGGGTCCATGATCTGCTCCTCGGTGCCCCAGCCCTGCGAGGGCCGCTGCTGGAACAGGCCCAGCGAGTCCCGGTCGCCGTAGTCGATGTTCTGCAGCTGCGACTCCTGGTACGCGGTCGCCAGCGCGATCGACGCCGCCCGCGGCGGCATGCCCCGATCCACCGCCGTCGCGCTGATCAGCGCCGCGTTCGCGACCCGATCGGTGGTGTAGCGGTGGCTGGTGCCGAGCCCCGAGGCGACGCAGGTGCCCTCGTGGGCGGGGGAGCCGTAGCGCTCCAGGGCGAGATAGCTGCCGCCCGCGATTCCGCCGAAGACCAGCACCATGACCAGAGGGACCGCGAGGTGACGGCCGATGCGGCCGCGCGCACGGGAGCCTGCTGCCACCCTCGCGGTCCTCCGTCCCTCAGATGCTTCGTCTCAGTTGCTGTGCAGGGCGGCGTTGAGCTCGACGGTCTGGCCCGCGCGGGCCACCGCCTGCACCGCGCCGGTCAGCGAGTTGCGGCGGAAGAGCAGGTTCGGCACCCCGGAGAGCTCCCGCGCCTTCACCACGTGCGGGCCCTGGGCCTCGGCGCCGGGCTCGCCGAGCAGCTCGACCTTCGTGCCGGCGGTGACGTACAGCCCCGCCTCGACCACGCAGTCGTCCCCGAGGGCGATGCCGATCCCGGCCTCGGCACCGACGAGGGAGCGTCGGCCGATGCTGACGCGCTCGGTGCCGCCGCCGGAGAGGGTGCCCATGGTGGAGGCGCCGCCGCCCACGTCGGAGCCGTCCCCGACCACGACGCCCTGGGAGATGCGGCCCTCGATCATCGAGGCGCCGAGGGTGCCGGCATTGAAGTTCACGAAGCCCTCGTGCATCACGGTGGTGCCCTCGGCGAGATGCGCGCCGAGCCGCACGCGATCCGCGTCGCCGATGCGCACGCCGGCGGGCAGCACGTAGTCGACCATGCGCGGGAACTTGTCCACCGAGAGGACCGTCGGGGTGCGGCCCGCGGCGCGCAAGCGCAGGCGCGTCTCCTCGAAGCCGGCGACCGCGCAGGGCCCCTCGGTGGTCCACACGACGTTGGTGAGGGTGCCGAAGAGTCCCTCGAGGTTCTGCTCGTTCGGGCGGACCAGGCGGTGGGAGAGGAGGTGGAGGCGCAGGTAGGCGTCGGCGGCATCGGCCGGGGCGGCCGTCAGGTCGATCGCGCGGACCACGACCTCCTGGGTGGTGCCGCGCACCTCGTCGGTCTGCGCGGCGGCGGCCAGCTGCGCGTGGAGGGGATGGCCGGCGGGGTCAGCGGGAGCCTCGCCGAGCTGCGGCGAGGGGTACCATGCATCGAGGACGGAACCGTCGGCCGCGAGTGTCGTGAGGGCGATGCCCCAGGCGGCGGTGACGGAGGACTCGGATGTCGAGGATGTCATGGGCCGAGTCTACGAATCCTGACCCAGCAGGGGAGCATGCGCCCGCCCGGGCGCGGCGAAGAGCACACCGCGGGGCACGAGGACGCCCCGAGCGGGAGGGACCGCGACGTCCGGGGGAGCGGTGAGTGGATGACCGACGGCGACGACGCGCACGCGGGGCCTCATCCCCGGCGGCCTGCTCGCCGACCGGATCGAGCGTCGCCGGTTGCGCCTGCTCGCCGGGATCACCGGCGCGGTCGTCCAGCTCGCACTGGTCATGGTGCTGCTGGGCGGATGGGCCGGTCCCGTGCTGCTGGCCTCGCTCGCCTTCCTGGACCGTCTGCGGGAGACGGCGCTGGGCAGCGCCTCCAACGCCATGCTCAAGCAGATCGTGCCCGTGACGCAGCTGCCGCGGGCCGTGTCGGTGAACCAGGGCCGCGAGGCCGCGGTCGAGATGGCCTCCGGGCCCGTGGGCGGTGCGCTGCTGGGACTGTCGATCGTGTTCCCGCCGCTCGTGCACCTGCTGGGGTACGTCGGCTCGGTCCTCGCGACGCTGAGCATGCGCGGACGCTACCGGCCGAGGGCCGAGGGCTCCCCGCCCACGAAGGCGGTCGACGACCTCCGCGAGGCGTTCGCCTGGATCCGCACCCAGCCGATCCGGCTGCAGATGCTCGCCGTCTCCTCCGCCGTGAACCTCGGCGCCAACGGACTGCTGTTCACGGTGATGCTGGACCTCGCGGACCAGGGGGTGCCCGCCTCCCGCCTCGGCCTGCTGAACACGGCGCTGGCCGCCTCGATCCTGCTCGGCGCCTTCCTCGCCCCGCGCCTGGTGGACACGGTGCCGACGGGAGCGCTCGCGATCGCGCCCGTCGCCCTGATGGCCCTGGTCGGCGTGCTGCTGCCCGTGGCGCCCTCGACGGTGTGGATCGGGCTGTGCTACACGGCGATCGGGATCGGCCTGCCCGCCTTCAACGCCTCCGGGCAGGGGTTCTTCACCCACATCACGCCGGTGGCGATGCAGGGCCGGATCAGCTCGCTGATGCGTCTGGTGTCCCTCGGCGTGATGACCTTCGCGCCCGCGCTCGCCGGCTGGGGCCTCGAGATCGCCGGCAGCACGACCACGCTGCTGCTCTTCGCCGCGGTGCTCGCGCTCGGCGTGGTGATCGGTCTGCTCGCCCGCGACCTGCGCCGCCTGCCACCCGTCCCGCTGGGAGCGTCACGCCCGGGAGAGGGGCTACTCCGTGCCGGAGTGAGGGGCGGGGGGCTGCTGGCTGACAGCGGCCCACAGCACTTGATACGTGTGCGTCTCGTCTCCGTCGATCGGGTCGGGCAGATCCGCACCGGACTCGTCGCGGTGGCGGACCCTGGCCTTTTGCAGGATCTCCGATACTGCCCCGTGCACCTCCTGCATCTCCGCTTCTGTCAGACGGACCGTGGTCGCGAACAGGTTCCCCGACCCCTCCTCGGAGAGCGGGTTCCGGCCCTCGGGACGTGCGAGCTCCGCGGACCATGCCGCCCGCATCCAGTCTAAGACGGCGAGGGAGGCGGCATCGGAGGCCGCGGAGTACTCCGTGGCCGAAGCCGTCCCGTCGTCGGAGACGGTCCCCTCCTCGCGCCCGAAGTAGTAGGAGAGCTGCGAGAGGCGCCACACCCGGTCCCGACGGTCCCGCGCCGCCTCCGGCGCCTCCTCGATCACGCCTCCGCGGGCGAGGATCCGCAGGTGATAGCTCACTGAGTTCGCAGGGATCCCCAGATCCGCGGCGAGATCCGTTGCACGGGCCGTGCCCCGGCGGCCAATCCGTTCCATCAGCTCCAGGCGCAGGGGATGGGCCATCGCCCGCAGCTGATCGCGGCTCGCGTGCTCGGCCGACGAAGCGTCGCCGTCGAGTGACTGCGTGACGCTCGCCCTGCGATCAGCCGAGGTCTCGCCTGTTCGCCGCCCGCGCTCGTTCTCCACGTCGTCCATGCGGGCAGTGTAGGAACACACCTCCTTTCGCACCAGACCATGCGCACAGAACATTGTGCAATAGATAGTGCGCAATGTGTCGTGCGGATCTACGATGCGATCCATGAAGACCCTTGACGACGCCGCCGAGACCTCACTTCGGAGGAACTCCGAGTACCGTCGTTGGCTCCTCGGCGACCTTTGCCTCGACCTCGGCGCCGGCATCGGTGCCTTCGCCTTCCCGCTCATCACGCTCCAGGTCACCGGATCCCTCGGAGCGACGGGCCTCGTCGGCCTCGTGCAGGGGATCGGCGCCCTGGCCGGCCTCGTCCCCGGGGGGCTGCTCGCCGACCGCTGCGAGAGGCGTCGACTCCGCCTGCTCGCCGCGGCGACCGGGATGCTCGTACAAGCCGTGCTGATCACCGTCCTCGCGCTCGGCGGGGGAAGCCTTCTCGCCCTCGCCGTGCTCGCCTTCGTCGACCGGCTGCGCGCCGGACTGCTGGGCAGTGCCTCGAACGCCATGCTCAAGCAGATCGTCCCACCCGCCCTGCTCGCGCGCGCCTTCTCCGTCAACGAAGGACGGGAGGCCGCGGTCGAGATGGCCGCCGGCCCTCTCGGTGGAGCTCTGCTGGGACTGTCGATCCTCTTCCCGCCGCTGGCACAGTTTCTCGGCAACGCGGGCTCCCTCCTCGCGACGCTCTCGATGCGCGGACGCTACCGACCTCGCGCGGGGGACGCCGCCCCCACCCGGGTGAGGGACGACCTCCGGGCGGCGGTCACCTGGTCCCTCTCGCAGCCGATCCGGCTGCAGCTGATGGGGGTTGCCGTGGCGGTGAATCTCGGGAGCAACGGGCTGATCCTGACAGTGCTGCTCGCGCTCGCCGCGGACGGAGTGCCCGCCGCTCGTCTCGGCTTGCTGAACACAGTGCTCGCCGCGGCGATCCTCGCGGGGGCCCTCGCCGCTCCGCGGCTGGTGGACGCGGTGCCCACGGGTGTCCTCACGCTCCTCCCGGTGCTCGTGCTCGCCGTGCTCGGGGCTCTTATTCCCTTCGCGCCCGGGATGGCGTGGATCGCTCTCGCCTACGCGTTCATGGGCCTCGGTCTCGCACCGCTGAACGCCGGGACGCAAGGATTCTTCATGCACATCACGCCGGTCGGGATGCAGGGCCGCCTCGGTGCGCTCATGGGGGTCGTGACCATGGGGCTGATGCCGCTCGGGCCGATGCTCGCCGGGTGGGGGCTCGAGCTGGTCGGCCCGCGACCCACCATGTGGCTCTTCGCCACTGTCACTGCACTCGGCGCGTTGTGTGCACTGCTCTCCCGCGACCTGCGCAGGGTGCCCGTCGCCGCGGGATGGGAGCGCTACGCCGACGAGCAGGGCCTGGCCGCCGAGGAATGAGCAGCCGCGCCACGGCTCACACCGCCGGCGGCTCCTCGTCCAGAGGTGACGGTCCGATCCATTCGCTCGCCCGCACCCGTCGCGCCCTCCGCTCCCGGCGCCGCCCGCCGAGGTACACCGCCGCGGTCGCGGCGACCAGGGCGATGACCCCGCCGATCAGCAGCGCCGGGGCCTGCTCGGTCGCGACGATCTCGGCGCGCAGCATGAGCGAGAGCAGCAGCACCGCGGCGCCGGCGACGATCGCGAGGACTCCCGCGCCGAGCAGGAGAGCCGGGCCCAGGGATCCGAGGACCACCGGCCCCGCGGACTCGCCCTGCAGCGGCCTGCGCAGCGGCAGCCCGCGCCCCAGCTGACCGGGACGGGAGACCGCCCAGTCCAGCAGCGCCCGGTCCCGGCGGCGCGTCGCGACCGCGCCGACGACCGCGGCGAGCACCAGGCACGCCAGCATCCCGCCGAGCAGCGGACCCGCCTCCGCGGCCAGGTGCCCGGGGAGATCCGCGGCGTCCAGGCTCCGCAGCACGGTGAGCACCACGCAGACGAGCGCGCCGAGCAGCAGCGCCCCCTCGAGGAGCCGCAGCGGGATCTGCCGTGCTCCTCGCTCCGCCTCGTCCGCGGCGCCGACCTCGTCCGCGACCGGGCCCGCGCCCTCCTCGAGCACCACGCGGCGCTCGTCGGCCAGGCGCTCGGCGAACTCCTCGACGGAGCCCGGGGCGCGGAGGGAGGGCGCATAGCGCTCGCGCTGGGCGGCATTGAGCCAGGCGGTGAGCACGAGCGCATCCGCCGCGGCGCGCTCACGCGGCAGCAGATCGGCGTTGACCACCGCGCGCAGCCGCGCGGCCTGACCGAAGAGGTTCCCGGTGAGGGGTCCGGAGCTCGCGCGCGGCGGAAGGTGTCTCGGCGACGTCGACGACATGGGGACATGGTCCCAGACGGCGCGCACGGACCGAAGGCTCCGCGCCGCGCCGCATACTGGGGGGATGATCCACGCCGCCGACCCTGTCCGCACCGTCGTCGTCATCGGGGCGGGCCCCCGGGGCACCGCGATCGTGGAGCGGCTGGTCGCGGCGTCGACCACCGAGGCGTGGCAGGGGCCGCTGACCGTGCACCTGGTCGACCCGCAGGTGGGGCGCGGCGGGGCCGTGTGGCGCCATGACCAGCCCGAGGTGCTGCTCATGAACACCACCACCTGCCAGACCACCCTGTACCCGGACGAGTCCTGCCATCCGCTGCTGCCCGTCCCGCACCGCGAGAGCCTCGCCGACCACCTGGCAGCGGAGGGGCTCGGCCCCTCCGACTTCGCCTCCCGCGCCGCGCACGGCCGCTATCTCGCGCACGTGCTCGAGACCGCGCTCGCCGACGCGGACCCAGAGCGGCTGCGGATCGTGCTGCACCCCGCCGAGGCCGTGGACGTCACCGGCCCGGCCGACGGACCCCAGCGGATCCGCCTCTCGGACGGTCGGGTGCTGCGCGCCGACGCGGTCGCGCTCGCGCTCGGCCACCTGCCCACCGCGCTCGGCCCCCGCTCCCAGCAGCTGGCCGACGCCGCCGAGCGGCACGGCCTGGTCCACCTCGGCCCCGCCAACCCGCTCGAGGTCGACTACGCCGCCCTGCTCGGCCGCGAGGCGGTCGCCGTGCAGGGGATGGGCCTGAACTTCTACGACGCGATCGGGATGCTCACCACCGCCGCGGGCGGACGCTTCGAGGAGGCCCCGGAGACGCAGGCGGGGCTGCGCTACGTGCCCGGCGGCGCCGAGCCCGTGCTCGTGATCGGCTCCCGCTCCGGCATGGTCTACCGCCCCAAGCCCGACCTGCCGCAGGAGCAGCTGAGCCCCTACCCGCTGCAGGTCCTCACCAGCGAGCGCGTCCTCGAGCTCGCGGTGCGCTCGGCCGGCGTGGACCACGAGGGGGAGGTGATGCCGCTGATGCTCGCCGAGCTGCGCCGCGCCCTGCGCGGGGCCGGGCACGCCGAGCTCGCGAGCGACGAGGCGCTGATCCGCCTGCTGTTCCCCTTCGGCCGCCGCGGCGGGGACAGCGCCGACGCCCACCGTCGCACCCGCGAGGTGCTCGCCTCCGCGCTCGCCGCCGCGACCGCGCCCGATCCCGCCTGGGTGCTGATCCACCGAGTGCTCATCGCGCTGCGGATGCAGGTCAACCGCCTCATCGACCTCGGCGCGTACACCACCGAGTCGGTGCGCCGCGACATCGACGGCCACCTCCGCAACGCCTTCGCCTCCTGGGCCTCGGGCCCGCCCGTGCTGCGCGCCCGGCAGGTGCTCGCGCTCGAGGCGGCGGGGCTGGTGCGCTTCACCGGCCCGCGCATGCACCTGGACATCGACGAGGAGGCGGGACGCTTCGCGGTGCGCGGCGGGGACGGGCCCGTGACCCTGTGCGACGGGGTGCTCGAGGCGCATCTGCCGCCCGTGGACCTGCCGGCCTACCGCTCCGCCCTGCTCGGCGCCTGGCGCGAGCGCGGCGAGGCGCAGAAGGACCACTGGGCCTCCCGCGGCTCCCGCCGCCGCATGCTCACCGGCTCCATCGCGGTCGACGGGCTCTACGCCCCGATCGGCACCGACGACACCGTCTACGAGCGGCGCCTGCTCGTGGGAGTCCCCGTCTCCACCGCCCAGCCGGGCTCCGCGATCACCGCCGAGCCGGGCACCTCCCCGCAGCTGCTGCGCCATGCCGAGGCGGTCGCGGTGCGCCTCGCCCGAGCCGGGGGAGCGCTCGCCGCGGAATGAGCCGCCACCCGGGCGTGGCACGATGGCGCCCATGAGCACGCGCACCGCCCCCGCCCTGGACCCGTCGGCCGACATCGTCGACCTCACCGCCGCGATCGTCGACATCGAGTCGGTCTCCGGGAACGAGCAGGCGCTCGCCGACGCCGTCGAGCAGGCGCTGCGCACGCACGCCCCGCACCTCGAGGTGCTGCGCGACGGGGACACCGTCATCGCCCGCACCCATCACGGTCGGGACCGGCGCGTGCTGCTGGCCGGCCATCTCGACACCGTCCCGGTCGCCGCGAACCTCCCCTCCTCGAGGCGTCTCCGCGAGGACCGCGAGGAGCTCGTCGGCCGCGGCAGCTGCGACATGAAGGGCGGGGTCGCGGTGATGCTGAAGCTCGCCGTCGAGGCGGCCGACGCGCCGATGGACCTCACCTGGCTGTTCTACGACCACGAGGAGGTCGCCGCGGCCGACAACTCCCTCACCCGCCTCGCCGCCGAACACCCCGAACTCCTCGAGGCCGACTTCGCGATCCTCGGGGAGCCCACCTCCGCCGGGGTCGAGGGCGGCTGCAAGGGCACCATGAAGCTCGAGGTCACCGCCCGCGGCGTCGCCGCGCACTCCGCCCGCGACTGGGTGGGAGAGAACGCGATCCACCACCTCGCCCCGGTGCTCGAGCGGCTCGCCGCCTATGAGGCGCGCCGCGCGGTGATCGACGGGCTCGAGTACCGCGAGTGCCTCAACGCCGTCGCGATCACCGGCGGGATCGCCGGGAACGTGATCCCCGACCGGGCGAGCGTCACCCTGAACTACCGCTTCGCCCCGGACACCAGCGTCGAGCAGGCCGAGGCGCACGTGCGCGAGGTCCTCGCGGGCCTGGACCTCGAGATCGAGGTGACCGACGCGGCGCCCGGCGCCCTGCCGGGCCTGGACACCGCCGCCGCCCGCGACTTCCTCGCCGCGCTCGGGGGAGAGGTCCCCCTGGCCGCGAAGCAGGGATGGACAGACGTCTCCCGCTTCTCGGCCCTCGGCACCCCGGCGGTGAACTTCGGGCCCGGCGACCCGCTGCTGGCCCATACCGACGACGAGCACGTCCCGGTCGACGACCTCGCCCGCGCGCTCGAGGGGCTGCGGCGATTCCTGCTGGGGGCCTGAGCCCGGCGGTCCGACGCCCGCCAGCCCGGGCCGTTACGATCGCGGCATGACACCGGAGGAACGAGAGCACCACCGCAAGGGCCCCGTCACGCTGCGCGGCGCCCAGCGGCCCGACCGCACCACCGACCAGCGTCTGCTCGAGGAGTCCGCCTCGGGAGCCTGGGTGCACTCCGATCCGTGGCGGGTGCTGCGGATCCAGTCGGAGTTCGTCGAGGGCTTCGGGGCGCTGTCCGAGCTGGGCCCGGCGATCTCGATCTTCGGCTCCGCACGACTCGGCGAGGGACACCCCGATTACGAGTGCGCGCGGCGGATCGGCGCGGGCATCGCCGAGCGCGGCTATGCCGTGATCACCGGCGGCGGCCCCGGCATCATGGAGGCCGCCAACCGCGGGGCGCAGGAGGCGGGCGGCGTCTCCGTCGGCCTCGGCATCGAGCTGCCGCACGAGCAGGGGCTGAACCCCTACGTCGACCTCGGCGTCGACTTCCGCTACTTCTTCGCGCGCAAGACCATGTTCGTGAAGTACTCCAGCGGCTTCGTGGTGATGCCCGGCGGCTTCGGCACCTTCGACGAGCTGTTCGAGGCGCTGTGCCTGATGCAGACCCACAAGATCGACATGTTCCCCGTGATCCTGGTGGGCCGCGACTACTGGCAGGGCCTGCTGGACTGGGTGAGCTCGGCGGTCGTGGACCGCGGGATGATCAGCCTGGCCGACCTGGACCTCGTGCGCGTGGTGGAGACCGCCGAGGAGGCCCTGGCCGCGCTCGGCGAGGCGATCCGCGGCGACGACGAGGGGCCGGCGGCGGGGGAAAACCGCACCTCCGCGCAGGACGAGGTCGTGGACGCCTCGTGACCGCCGTCGGCCCGATGGTGCTGCTCCTGCTGCTGGTGGCGCTCGTGGTCGCGGTGCTCATGGTGGGTGTGGCGACGGGCCGCCTGGGCGGCGGGATCGGGCTTCCGCAGAGGCCTCGTCGGACGACTCGTCGGACGCGGCGTGCGAGCACTCCCGAAGACCTGAGATAATGGCCACCGTACGCGCGCTGCCAGAGGCCCCGTCCGGGGGAGCGACTCAGGGGCAGCGACACATCTAGGAGGCACGCCATGGCTGCTATGAAGCCGCGCACCGGTGACGGTCCGCTCGAGGTCGTGGAGGAGGGGCGCAGCATCATCATGCGGGTCCCGCTCGAGGGGGGCGGCCGTCTGGTCGTCGAGATCGCCGCATCGGAAGCCGTGGAGCTGCGGGACGCCCTGGAGGGCGTGATCGAGTAAGCAGCTCGCCGCCGGCATCGGCCCCGCACCCGCTGGACGGGTGCGGGGCCGATGCTGTCGGAGCGCCGGCTCTCAGCCCCGGCGGGGGCGGTGCACCGCGGCGAGCACGCCGTCGCCGCTGCCGGTGAGCGCGGGGACGAGGTCCTCCGCCTCGGAGACCGCGCGGAGCAGGCCCCGCACCGCCCGGGTGGTGGCATCGCGCGCGGCCGGGTCCGCGACCCGGTCGTGGAAGAGCGCGTGGGGGATGACCAGCACGCCGCCCGGGCGCAGCAGGCGCCGGGCGTGCTCGAGCAGCTCCTCCGCGTGCGGGGCGTGGGCGGGGAAGGCGACCAGGTCGTAGGCGTGATCGGTGAGCCGGCCGACGACGTCGCGCGGCTGACCGGCGATGGTCCGCACGCGCGGCGTGCGGATCCGCGCCTCGGCGAACGCCTCGCGCGCCGCGCGCTGGTTCTCGACCTCGGGATCGATCGTGGTGAGCACCCCGTCGGGGTGCATCCCGGCGAGCAGGTACAGGGAGCCGACGCCGCTGCCGGTGCCGATCTCGACCGCGGAGCGGGCCTGCACCGCCGCGGCGAGCAGGCGCATCAGCGCGCCCGCTCCCGGCAGCACGGGCGGCGCGCCGAGCTCGTTGCCGCGCTCGCGGGCGCGGGCCAGGACGCCGTCGTCGGCGAAGAGGTCCGCCTCGTCGACGAACTCCTCGCCGTGGGCCCAGGAGGCCACCTTTCCCGACGACATCTCCGCTTCCTCTCGCCGCATGCCTGTGAACGGGCCGATCCTACGACAGCCGCGCGGGCGACGCGCAGTCCGTGCGCCGTTCCCCGGGGGCGCGATGCAATAATGGGCCCGCAGCAGCGGACCTCGAGACGTTTAGGTGGACAATGGGCGGCACCGGCTTTATGGGCCTCGGCGGGTGGGAGATCGTCGTCCTGCTCATCGTGTTCCTCGTGATCGTGGGCCCGCAGCGGCTGCCCGAGGTCACCCGTTCGCTGGTCCAGTGGGTGCGCAAGGCGCGCCGCTGGGTGGACGACTCGCGCTCGACGGTCGAGGACGAGATGGGCATCGCCATCGAGGACCTCAAGAAGTACGACCCGCGCCAGTACGATCCGCGCCGCATCATCCGCGAGGCCTGGGGCGACACCGACATCGAGGAGCTGCTGCCCAGCAAGGAGGCCATGTCCGTGGCCGGCGGCGCGGCCGCGGCGGGCGCCGCGAAGGGCGCGAAGAAGCGCTCGGGCTCGGCCGCGAAGGACGAGGGCCCGAAGCGGGCACCCTTCGACGACGAGGCCACCTGAGCCACGCGCTCGCCGGCCGGCGCCGCTGAGCGTCCGGCCTCGACGTCGATGCCCGACGGCATGGGGGCGCGACGGGACTCCGTGTGATGTTTTGGACGGCTCAGCGCCGCGCGACCGACAGCGGCAGCTTCATCCCGCCCAGGCCCCGCGGGGACCGCGTCAGCGAGCGCGCCACGGCCGTGAGCGCCTGCGCGGTGGGGGAGTCGGGATCGGAGACCACCAGCGGCACGCCCCGGTCCGCGCCCTCGCGCAGCGCCGGGTCCAGGCCCACGCGGCCCAGCACCGGCACCTGCTCGCCGACGGCCTCGGCGAGGGTCGCGGCGACCCGGTCGCCGCCGCCGCTGCCGAAGACGTCCATCACGGAGCCGTCGGGCAGGGTCAGGCCCGCCATGTTCTCCACGACCCCGGCGATCTCCTGCTCGGTGGAGGCGGCGAGGGAGCCGACCCGCTCGGCGACGGAGGCGGCGGACTGCTGGGGCGTGGTCACCACGACCATCTTCGCGCCGGGCAGCAGCTGCGCGACCGAGATCGCGACGTCGCCGGTGCCGGGCGGGAGGTCCAGCAGCAGCACGTCGAGGTCGCCCCAGAACACGTCGGAGGCGAACTGCTCGATCGCGCGGTGCATCTTCGGGCCGCGCCACACCACGGCCTGCCCCTCGGGCACGAACATGCCGATGCTCATCACGGCCACGCCGTGCCCGACCGGCGGCATCAGCAGGTCGGAGACCTTCGTGGGCTGCTCGGTGATCCCGAACATGCCCGGCATCGAGAAGCCGTGGATGTCCGCGTCGATCACGCCGACGCGCAGCCCGTCGGCCGCCATCGCGGCGGCGAGGTTCGCGGTGACGGTGGACTTGCCCACCCCGCCCTTGCCGGAGGAGATCGCATAGATGCGGGTGAGGGAGCCTGGCTGGTTGAAGGGGATCTGGCGGCGCCCCTGGCGGAGCCGGTTCGTGAGCTCGCGGCGCTGCTCCTCGGTCATCGCGGAGGTGGTGACCTCGACGCGGGACAGGCCCGGCACGGTCGCGGTCGCCTCGGCGGTCTCGCGCTCGATCCGGTCCCGCATGGGGCAGCCCTCGATCGTGACGAGCACGTGCACTCGGGCGATGCCCTCGGCGTCCACGTCCACGGCCCCGACCATGCCGAGCTCGGTGATGGGGCGATGGATCTCGGGGTCGATGACCCCGCTCAGCGCCTCATGGATGCGCTCCACGCGCTCGTCGGAGGGGGCCTCGGTCGCGCCCTGGGCGGGCGTCTCCGGTGTCGTCACTGGGGGTCCTGCTCCTTCCCGGTGCGGCGCTCGAGCGCCGCCTCGACCTCCTCGCGCAGGATCGCGCGGAGGCTCTGGTCGTCCAGCGCGGGCGCCTCGGGGCGGTCCGTCTCCGGCCCGGCCTCCTCGAGCTCCTGGAGGAGGTCGCGCAGCTCGCCGCGCACGAAGTCGCGCGTGGCGACGTCGTTGAGGGCGAGGCGCAGCGAGGCGATCTCGCGCGTGATGAAGTCGGTGGTGGCGTGGTTGCGCTCGTTGGACTGGCGGTCCTGCTCGGCCTGGACGCGGTCGCGGTCGTCCTGCCGGTTCTGCGCGAGCAGCAGCAGGGGAGCGGCGTAGGAGGCCTGCAGCGACAGGATCAGGGTGAGCAGGGTGAAGTTCAGGGCGCGCGGGTCGAACTGCGCGGACTCCGGGGCGAGCGAGTTCCAGGTCAGCCACACCGCGCAGAAAAGGGTCATGCCCACCAGGAAGGCGGGCGTGCCCATCATGCGCGCGAAGCCCTCCGCACCGCGTCCGAAGGCGTCGCCGCGCAGGGGGTTGCGCAGGCGGCCGCGACGACGGGGCGCCGGGTCGTCGAGAGGGTCGATGTTCTTCTCCACCATCCTCAGCCCTCCTCACCGCTGTCGCGCGCGGTGGCCCGCGCGATCTCGGACAGGTCGATCTGCCCGGTCGTCGCGGGGGGCTCGTCGTCCTGCTCGCGCCAGTCGTCGGGCAGCACGTGGTCGAGCACGTCGTCGACGGTGACCGCGCCGAGCAGGCGTCCGTCGTCGTCGACCACCGGGATGGAGACGAGGTTGTAGGTCGCCATCTCACGGGTCACGGTCGACAGCGGCACCGTCGGGGAGACGGCGACCCGGTCCTGGTCGATGATCTCGCCGACGGGACGGTCGGGCCGCTCCCGCAGCAGCTGCTGGAAGTGCACGATCCCGAGCAGGCGGCCGGTCGGGGTCTCGAGCGGGGAGCGGCACACGTGCACGGTCGAGGCGAGCGCGGCGTGGATCGCCTCGCGGCTGATCATCGCCAGGCAGTGCGCCACCGGCGTCTCGGGCGAGACGATCAGCGGCTCGGTGGTCATCATGCCGCCGGCGGTGTACTCGTCGTACGCCATCAGGCGGCGCACGTCCTCCGCCTCCTCGGGCTCCATCAGGTTCAGCAGCTGGGAGGCGACCTCATCGGGCAGCTCCTGGACGAGGTCCGCCGCGTCGTCGGGGTCCATCACGTCCAGCACGTCGGCGGCGCGCTTGGCGTCCAGGCCCGTGACGACCTCGACGCGGATGTCCTCGGGCAGCTCCTCGAGCACGTCGGCGAGGCGTTCGTCGGCCAGCTCCCCGGCCAGCTCTATCCGGCGCTTGGTCTCCAGCTCCTGGATGATCTCGGCGAGATCGGCGGGGTTGAGGTCCTGGTAGGAGGCGGCGAGCAGGTGGGCGGACTGCTCCGCCTGCGTGCCGAACAGGCCCGTCACCTCGCGCAGGTCGACGGTGAGCGTCTCGCCGCGCGAGACCAGCCGGCCCAGCGACCCGCCCGCGCGGCGCCGGCGCACATGCAGGCGCGAGATCGTCCAGTCGCGGTGGCGGTCCTGGTCCAGGGCGATGTCCAGCACGGTCGCCTCGCCGGAACCGTCGGAGAGGGTCACCACCCGGTCCAGCAGGTCCCCGAGCACCAGCAGCTCGCCGGTGCGCTTCTCGAAGCGGCGCACGTTCAGCACCCCGGTGGAGATCACCTGGCCGGGGGAGATGGAGGTGACCCGGGTGATCGGCAGGAACACGCGCCGCTTCGCCGCGACCTCGACCACGAACCCGACGGCGCGGGCGCTGCTGCGGGTCTGCGGCACCACGACCACGTCGCGGACCGTCGCCACCGCGTCCCCGATCGGGTCGAAGACGGAGGTGCCGACGAGCCTCGCGGCGTAGAAGCGGGGCGGCGCGGAGGTGCTCACGAGCGCAGCTCGGCGATCCAGGCCTCGACGTCCTCGGCACGTCGGGGCGCTCCGGCGGAGAGGTTCTCGACCCCGTCCTGGGTGACGAGGACGTCGTCCTCGATGCGCACGCCGATCCCGCGCAGCTCCTCGGGGACCAGCAGGTCGTTCTCCTTGAAGTACAGGCCCGGCTCGATCGTGAAGACCATCCCGGGCACCAGCTCCGCGTCGAGATACATCTCGCGGCGGGCCTGGGCGCAGTCGTGCACATCCATGCCGAGGTGGTGACTGGTGCCGTGCGGCATCCAGCGCCGGTGCCACTGGCCCTCGGGGGCGAGGGACTCCTCGGCGGTGCCGGGCAGCAGGCCCCACTCCTCGAGGCGGGCGGCGAGGACCTTCATCGCGGCGGTGTGCAGCTCGCGGAAGCGCAGCCCGGGGCGCGCGACCGCGAACGCTGCATCAGAGGCCTCGAGCACCGCGTCGTAGACCTTGCGCTGCACGGGCGAGAAGGTGCCCGAGACGGGGAGGGTGCGGGTGACGTCAGCGGTGTACAGCGAGTCGATCTCGACACCCGCGTCGACGAGCACCAGCTCATCGGGCCGCACGGCGCCGTCGTTGCGGGTCCAGTGGAGGGTGCAGGCGTGGTCGCCGGCCGCGGCGATCGTGTCGTAGCCGACGCCGTTGCCGTCGGCGCGGGCGGTCGCCGCGAAGACGCCCTCGATGACCCGCTCGCCGCGAGGATGGCCGACGGCCTGGGGGAGGTTGCGGATGACGTCCTCGAAGCCGCGCAGAGTCGCCTCGACGGCCAGACGCATCTGGCGCACCTCGTACTCGTCCTTGACCAGCCGGGCCTCGCTGGCCGCCTCGCGCAGGGCGGCGTTCTCGGCGGCGGCCTCCTCCCCGCCGGGCAGACCGTTCTGGGAGCGGATCTCCTGGACCATCGCCTCGATCGACGCGTCGACCTCGGGCACGACCGACAGCGACAGCTGGGCGCCGACGTCCTTGGCGAGGTGGTCGCGCAGCTCGTCGATGTGGCGCACCTCGATCCCGAGCCGCTGGGAGGCCTCGGTGAGGGTGAGGCGGCGGCCCACCCACATCTCGCCGTAGCGGGAGTCGGCGTAGAACTCGCTGGAGTCGAAGCCGGCGCGGGGCCGGAAGAAGTAGGTCGCGATGGAGGCCGTGGGGTCCTCCGCCGACGGCTCGACGACGAGCACGCTGTCGGGCTCCTCGTCGGTGCCGAGCCCCGAGTAGTACGCGAAGGCGGTGTCGGGGCGGAAGGGGTAGTCGGTGTCGTTCGAGCGCACCTTCAGCACACCGGCGGGCAGCACCAGCCGCGTCGCCGGCAGGCGGCGCACCAGCGCGTCACGGCGCTCCGGCGTGAAGTCCGCGGACTCGCGCCGCTCGGCGTCCGGCACCGTCTCGTCCCAGCCGGAGGCGATGAACTCGCGGAACGCCGCGCTGTCGGGGCGCTGCGAGCGGGAGTCACCGCGGGAGGCGAGGTCCTTCATCCGGTCTTCGCTGGAGGTGGCGTCGGTGCTGGTGTCGGTGTTCTCGGTGCTCACCCTACGATGTTCTCACGCCTCGGTCTACCCTGGGCGCATGAGTGAGCGGTCCTACTCCGGCGCGAGGCAGCGCATCGATCTCCACGGGCACAGCACGTGCTCGGACGGGACGACGTCGGTGCCGGACCTCTTCGCGCAAGCCCAGGCGGTCGGGCTGGACGTGCTGGCCCTGACCGACCACGACACCGTCGAGGGCTGGCCGCAGCTGCCCGCCGCGGTCGCCGCCACCGGTGTCGCGGCCGTGCCAGGGATCGAGGTCTCCTCCGAGCACGGGCACCGCAGCGTGCACCTGCTGGCCCTGCTCGTCGACCCCTCCGAGGGCACGGCGCTGGCCGCCGAGATGGCGGAGGCGCGCTCCTCCCGCATCGAGCGGGCCCGGCGGATGGTCGAGCTGATCGGCCGCGACCACCCCGTCACCTGGGACGACGTGCTCGCTCAGGTGGCGGGGGAGGAGACCGTGATCGGCCGGCCCCACATCGCCGACGCCCTCGTCGCGGCCGGGGTGGTGCCCGACCGGTCGGCGGCGTTCGCGGAGATCCTGCGCGGCTCCGGCCCGTACTACGTGCCCTACTACGCGCCCTCCCCGCTCGAGGCGGTCGCCGCGATCCGGGAGGCCGGCGGCGTCTCCGTGATCGCACATCCCGGCTCGGTCACCCGCGACGACGACCTGCCGGTCGAGCTGCTCGAGGAGCTCGTGGAGGCAGGGCTCGACGGCGTGGAGGTGCACCACCGCGAGCACGACGACGCGGAGCGGGAGCGGTTGCAGAGCTTCGCCGAGCGGCACGACCTGCTGATCACCGGCGGCAGCGACTTCCACGGCACGGGCAAGCCGAACCTGCTCGCCGAGAACCTCACCGACCCGGCGGTGCTCGCGGAGATCGAGCGTCGCGCGACGAGCGGGACCCGCGTCATCAGGCCGTGAGCGGACGCGGCACCGCGGCGGCGGCCCGGGCCGCTCGGTGCCTTCCCGCGTGGCCAACGCGGCTCGGACATGACGCGCACTGCAACGCCGACGGGCCCCGACACGATCGATCGTGTCGGGGCCCGTCGGTCAGGTCGGAGGGCTCAGCTCTCGGAGCTGCCGTTCGAGGAACCGCCGTCCGAGGAACCGCCGCGGCTGCGACCGCGACCGCCGCGCGAGCGACGACGACGATTCGAGGAGCCGCCGGCCGACTCGGAGGAGGAGCCTTTGTCCTCGGGACCGGTCGACGAGGACTCGGCACCGGTGCTCTGCTCGGCGACGACCTCGCCGTTCACGCGGCGGGTGCGGGAGCGCGAGCGGGTGCGGCGGGGCTTCTCGCTGCCCTGCTCGCCACGAGTGCGGCCGCCGCTCTCGGTGTCGGCCGTCTGCTCGTGGGACTCCTCGTCCCGGCTGCGGCGCTCGCCCCGGGAACGGCCCTCGCCGCGCCCACGGCCCTCGCCACGGCCTCCGTCGCGACCGCCGCG